>NZ_KB913028.1:244350-544350 GCF_000384135.1 Succinispira mobilis DSM 6222 | reverse complement strand
TATCTCTTTTTTAGTCTTCAAGTGCTTTAACTAGAGTCGAAATTTAAGCTCAAACATCTAAACACAGCCTTTATTCCTAAAGAGATAGCTTGTTTTTATTAAAATGCTGCTACAACAGCACCTTTGTATTTTTCTTCAATGAATTTCTTAACTTCTGGGCTATTTAATATTTTTGCTAAAGCTTGAATTTCTGGTCTGTTTTCTTCACCTTTTCGGCAAACTAAAATATTTACATAAGGAGAATTCTTATCTTCGATAACTAAGGCATCTTTAGTTGGATTAAGTTTTGCATCTAAAGCGTAGTTAGTATTAATTACCGCTAAAGTTACATCATCTAAAGTTCTTGGTAATTGTGGGGCTTCAATTTCTTTAATTTTTACGTTTTTAGGATTAGCCACAATATCTTGAACTGTAGCTGTAATACCCGCTTTATCTTTTAATTTGATTATGCCTGCTTTTTCTAATAATAATAAAGCGCGACCCCCGTTAGTTGGATCATTCGGAATACTAATTGTAGCTTCTGCGGGAATATCTTTTAAATCTTTAACTTTTTTAGAATAAATACCCATTGGTTCTACATGAACACCATTGACTTTCACTAAATCCAGCTTACGATCTTTAGTGAATTTTTCTAAATAAGGGGTATGTTGAAAAAAGTTTGCATCTAACTCTTTATCAGCAACAGCCACATTAGGACGCACATAATCGGCCATTTCTACTACAGTTAAATTAATTTTTTCTTTAGCTAACAACGGTTTTACAAAGTTTAAAATCTCTGCATGTGGCACAGCTGTCGCCGCCACTTTTAGAGTTTTGCCTTCTTCTTTTTTAGCTTGGCCACCACAAGCGGTAAGTGCCAAACATAGCACTACTAGGAAAATAGATAAATAACTTTTTTTCATAAATAATAACCTCCAAAAAATTTTTTTAATAAAAGAAAACGACCCTTCTAAAGCGAAAGGTCGCATATACACGCTCCCTCTCATCTTCCAGGATTAATCCTGCTGGATTTAGCACCATACTTTACGTGTTGGTTGCCGGGTGTCATCGGGCCAGTCCCTCGACCACTCTTGATAAGAGTCTATTAACTTTTTTGTTATTATACATTTTCCTAGTATCTTTGTCAAGAATATTTTATTTTTAGCTTATCTGTATTTATTTTAAGTACTTTTGTCTATTTTGTTTTATTATCCCTGTTAATTTTTCGCAATAGTGCTATAATTTAGCTAAAATATCGCACGAGGTGATTTAAAATGCTAAAAGTTCGTCATCTTATTCAATTAGGCTTTGTCGTGCTGGCAGCTTGGCTTGGTTTACGCCATCAAATAGTTGGTGGCGGGCCTCAGGGAGTTCCACCAATTGATTCTTATTGTTTATTTGGAGCTATCGAAACTCTCCCTAGTTTAGTTAGTGGCGGTTCTTACCTGATGAAAACTGCCCCCAGTAATCTTTGGCTCCTACTAGCGCTAATTATTACCACCCTATTATTTGGTGCTGTCTTCTGTGGCTGGATTTGCCCGCTAGGTAGTTTGAGCGAATGGCTGTATCGCCTCCGTGAAAAATTTTATCCTCAAAAACTAATCCTCCCACCTGCTTTAGACCAAATTTTAGGCTATAGTAAATATTTATTTTTTCTTTTAATTATCTACATGACCATCAATACTAAACGACTTTGGTTTGAAGAATTTGACCCCTATAAAAAAATTTTTCATATGAATGTCGAAGACTTTAGCTCCGCTATGGTAATTGTGTTTTTTATTTTAATTTCACTTACTCTTGAAAGAGCTTGGTGTCGTTATCTTTGTCCGCTCAGTGTTATCATTAATCCCTTATCTAAAATCAGTTTCCTGAAAATCAACCGTAAGGACAACTGTATTAACTGTCACAAATGCGACCGCACCTGTCCTACCGCAATTAAGATTGCTAGCCAACCTACAGATTCAGGGCAATGTATTCGTTGTAACCGCTGTACCGAGGCCTGTCCAGTCCAAGCCCTAGAACTTAAAGCTCGTTTTGGCAATTGGCAAACGTCTAAAACAATTGCCGTTATGCTAAGTGCCGTACTTTTGTTTGGTGCAATTATTTTGACCGTCCAACATACCCCCTACTGGCAATCTAAAACTCCCAATATGATTACTGGTAAAAATGTTACTAGCACCGAAGATATCCGCGGTTGGATGAACCTAGACCAAGCCTTAACGGCTCTAAAAGTTGATAGAACTAAACTAATGCAAGAACTACAGCTCCCTGCTAATACAGAGACGAATCTGACCGTAAAACAATTTCGCGCCCAACATGATATCTCCGAAACTAAACTTGCAGAAATCATTCGCAAACTACTGCCTAAAAAATAAGTTAACTAAAAAAGTCAGACTTTATGCCTGACTTTTTTCTACTATTTAGCTATTACCAGCTTTTATATTCTTTATTGACAATCAATCGGAACATGAATAAGTTTTAAAAAAATATTACGTAAAATTTAGCTGTTGCTGGCGTCAAAAAATTTCGCTTAGCAGCAATTGTTGTTTCTTATCGCCAGGAAATAATTAATCGCTACGCCTGCACTTTATTTTTCATCACCAAGTATAAATTTCATCCGTAGATTTGACAATATTTACGCCTAAAGCGGCAAATTCCGCTAAAGCTTGTGTCGCTAAAGCTGGAAAATCCACTACATTGGGAATTGCCGGTACTGGCGACATACAATCTTGCAAAATATACAGTTTAGTTAACAAACTGCGATCTACACTCATTAATTGCTGCACTAAATCTGCAATCGTAAACCGCACACAATGTGAACTAGCCTCACCCGCAATATAAATCCGATCATAACGCATTAGCTTATTTAATAGCTCGACATTAAAGCTCCCTACCTTAAGCTGCGTATCAGCTGTAACTAGTTTCGTAATCTCTGGCGCAAACACACTATAGTTTTCTGTAAGTGGTGCCCGCCCCTTAACCTGCCAAAAAGTCTCACGTCCTGTTACTTGGGCATGAAATAGAGCACTTTCAAAGAGCACTGGCGCTAAAGCATGGTCAATGGCCCCCATCATTGTATGATAAGGCCAGATACAAAGCTGATATTTACCTGTAGCCTCTAGCTGACGCAGATATTGCAAGGCAAATTCCGGCTCACGCACCGCCCGCCATTTACCTTGAGCCACTTCTTGAGCGGTAATAATCGTAAAAGGTGCAGGCTGCTGTTGGTTGGCATTTACCCAAAAGGCGGGAAAAAATATTTGAAAACAAGAGTGCGTATCAAAACTAAAATATAGGGCATCTAAATCACTGACATTCCGATAGATAAACTCAGCTAATCGCGCCATGTCCGCCTCCGCGCCGGGAACATATAGACTGGCTTGCGGGTGACAAAACCCAATTTGCGCATCAATTACAAATAAAGCTGTCTGAGCCTTGCTTGAGCGATGTGGCAACTGGGATTTAGCTGAACTTGCGGCCTGGGCAATCTCCTCATAGCGGGGCAAGTATATGTTTTGGCTATCTGTTGCTTGATAATACGCGGGTAATTTACTCATATTGAACCTCCAATTAATTAACTGGCTTGTTATATTTACTAGTTACCAGCTAATTTTACCTAAATAGCATAATTTAAACCATTATAATGCAACTTAGGCAATTTGGAAAGATTCAAGTTATTTTTTCTTTTAGCTACTTCCGTGATAAACTCTATCTTTCTTGGTGGGCTTACTCTTTCCCAATTGCCGCAATTACCATTGCCACTTACTTGATGTATAGCCAAACACATTTACTTTTATATAAATTTATTTTACTTTGTCTTTTTACCTTATTATCACTTTTTATTTTACTACTACTGAAAAATACTATCTGTGCCATGCTAAATAGTCGCATTTGTGTACAGGAAGACTAAAAAACAGACTTTGCTCCAACACTCTCATCAGTGTCTAAGTAAAGTCTGTTTTATCTATTTAATTTTTGTTATTTATATTTGCACTTGGTTACGACCAGCATCTTTCGCTCTATATAATGCTTGATCAGCCTGCCTTATCAAGTTAGCTAATTCTCCAAATTCTTGTTTTTTGCTTACAGCCACGCCAATACTCGTAGTTAAACGTAACATGGTATCATTTTCCAAAACTAATTCTCTGCTTGCAACGGTTTTTCTTATTCGCTTAGCAATAATTAGGGCTTCTTCCTCTTTAGTATACGGTAAAACAGCAATAAATTCATCGCCACCATAGCGGCCAAAAATATCTTTATGCCGCAAATTATCTTGGCAAATCTGTGAAAATATTTTTAGAACTTCATCCCCGATTAAATGCCCATAAGTATCATTGATTTGCTTAAAATAATCTACGTCGATCATTAATATCGCTAAATTCTCCTCCGCTTGCATTTTTGTCATTAATATTTCAACTTCACTAGTCAGTTTATTGCGATTTAAACTGCCTGTCAGAGAGTCTCTGCCCACTTCTATTTGCAGATCGGTAACAATATTGTGATAGTAAGTTATATCTTGAAATACGAGCATATAGCCTACTATTTCTGCTTTTTCAGTAGCTTCTGCCAAAATTGTTTTTTGCATTTGATATTGGGAGTTATCATCTAAAACTAATATTTCCTTAACTCGTTTAACCGCATCAAGCAACTCTAATAGTTTGGGAAAGTTCGCAAAAAGTTCTTGCCCCTTTTTGCCAATATCCGTTCGCTTTATTTTGGGAAAAAGCTTGTTACTGGCAGCATTAAAATCGACTAAAACACCATTGCGATCAAAGATCAATATCCCTTCTGTAAAACGCTGAAAAATCAATTGTTTCGCTAAAGGGGCTACTTCAAACAACCCTAGATTAAATATTGCCCAACCATATAGCACACCAGGCACAATAAAAGCTATCGGCGATGGATCCAAACCCCAAGGAATTCCGCCTGATAAATAGATCAATAGCATAGTCCAGGGAAAAAAAGAACTTAAAAAGAATACAAATGCTTGCTGTTTTTTGTGAGCTTCTGCTCTTCGCCAAAAAATTATATATAAAATATTTCCAAATATCGCACTGATATTATTAAAGGTATTATGCACAATATACCAAATTCCTGGTTCAATTTTCGCTACGGGAAATGGTGCGGCTGGGTTTAGGGTTAGCGATTTATAGTAATAGGGGTGAATATCAAAGGTACTACTTAATATTAAAGTGATTGTCGAAATTGTAATTAAAACAACTTTTACAGTTTCCCAATTTTTAATACGCACTTGTGTATGTTTTTCTGCTAAAATTATCCACGCCGCAGGTATATAAGAAATGCCTAAATATTGAATATGTAGCCAAAAGCGAATTTCTTCTAGTGTATTACTACATAGTTCGGCCATATAACCAAAGCAATAAATCATCCCGGCAACTGACAAAAAAAGAACAGCACTACTTATGCGCACGTTGCGTTTTTTTCAAGCTAAAATTGCTACAATCGCTAAAATAAATCCGCTTAGTCCACTAAGGACAATTATTACATTTCTCGCTAACTCCACTAAGTACTTTCAACTCCCATTTTGTAACATTTAAACTAGGTTTTTCTATTTTTTTGGCAAATATTCATATGCAAAAACATATTAAAACTTTTAGCCTATAAAGTCAATAAGCAAGCCTTTATCTGCCTTATATTCTCTGTTATATAACTAGTAACAATTAGCTAGCTAATTTTATTTCTGTATTTAGGGAAATTACTAAAATGTTTTTTCATAGTCTTTCACGAGCGAAACAATGACTTTAGCTCCGCTCCAGTAACTATCAATTTTTTATTTCTCCCCATAAATATTAGGCTACAGCCTATTTTTTCTTAACTACGACTTGCTTCACTTACTATTTGATAATTATTTTAACTAGGCAAAATCAGCTTTATCTGCTAAACTGAAAGATATTTATCAGCGGCCTTTGTGTGTAAAGTTCCAGCTTAGAGCGCAAGGCAAAGTTTGTCACTACTAAAATTAAATAAGTTTAGCCAAATTATCAAAGCGCCCTTATTTAACAAGTACTCGCATTGTGCTAAAGTGGAGAAAACTTGCCCATTAATATTCCTAATTCTAACTAAAGGAGATTTTTACTATGAAACCCCGCGACCTATTTATGGCTTTATTAATTGTAACAATTTGGGGTGCTAATTTTACGGTAATTAAATTGGGCCTTGCTGATATTCCGCCCATGCTTTTAGCGGGCTTACGTTATGTATTTGCCACCTTACCAGCAATTTTCTTTATTAAACGCCCTAATATCAGCTGGAAATATTTAGCTCTATATGGGTTAACCGTTGGTATCGGCCAATTCTCTTGTTTATTTTATGCCCTAAAAATCGGCATGCCTGCTGGTATTGCTTCGATTGTCTTACAAGCACAACCATTTTTCACAGTAATTTTTTCAGCCTTTCTTTTTAAGGAAAGTCTCTACCGGCTCCAAATTTTAGGATTTGCGATCGCCTTTACTGGTTTGTATTTAATTGGTGGCGACACTTCGGGAGTACCGCTGCCCCTAGCTGCTTTTTTATTAACTATTTTAGCGGCCTGCTTTTGGAGTATTTCTAATATTGTTATCCGCTATAGTGCCATAGAAGCCACGCAAAAACAAGAAAAGTTAGATATGCTAGCCGTAGTAATTTGGTCAAGTCTGCTTTTACCAGTTCCATTTTTCTTGCTAGCGCTGTTATTTAATAGCCCGCAAGAATTATTAAGCGTTGTTACTAATCTTAAACCAAGTTCTTTAGCAGCCGTTCTCTATCTGGCCTTAGGTGCTACAGTTTTTGCTTGTGGTATGTGGAATATCCTCCTCAGTAAATATTCGCCTACCAAAATTGCCCCTTTATCATTACTAGTTCCTGTTACGGGTTTAATTACCGCTAACCTAGTTTTAGGCGAGCAACTTTCTTTTTGGCAAACTCTAGGAGGTATTATTATTATCTTGGCTTTATTGGTTCTTAATTTTAAAAGTTTACCTTGGGCTAACGCATTTAAGGCGAAATAAAAAACCGTACAGACTGAGTCTGTACGGTTTTGTTTGTTTTGCAACAAATTAACGTTTTGAGAATTGAGAAGCTTTACGAGCTTTCTTAAGACCGTATTTACGACGCTCTTTTTCACGAGGGTCACGAGTCAAGAAGCCAGCTTGTTTCAAGCCTTTACGATATTCTGCATCAACTTTTAATAATGCACGAGAAATGCCATGACGGATTGCGCCCGCTTGACCGGAAACGCCACCACCGATTACATTTACTAATACATCATATTTACCTTCTGTTTCTGTTAAAACTAAAGGTTGTTTGATGATAAGTTCTAGAGTTTTTAAGCCAAAATAAGCTTTTAGTTCGCGTTGGTTAATGATGATATTGCCTTCACCCGGAACTAAACGAACTCTAGCAACTGAAGATTTACGACGACCTGTTGCATTGTAACTAACTACTGCCATTTTCTGTTCTCCTTTCCGGATGTTTTATCTAATATTTAATTCTAGTACTTCTGGTTTTTGTGCTGCATGTGGATGCTCGCTACCAGCATATACTTGTAATTTTTTACAAATTTGATTACCTAAACGAGTTTTAGGAATCATACCGAATACTGCTAATTCAACCATACGTTCTGGTCTTTTTGCCAACATTTCACCAGCTTTAGTGAATGTAGTGCCACCTGGATACCCAGAGTGACGGAAATATTCTTTTTGAATTAATTTTTTACCAGTTAATCTTACTTTATCCGCGTTAATGATAATAACATGATCGCCTGTATCCATGTGTGGTGTAAATGTTGGTTTATGTTTACCACGAAGAATTTTGGCAACTTCTGTAGCTAAACGACCAAGAATTTTATCAGTCGCGTCTACAACATACCATTTACGTTCAATAGTAGATGGTTTAGCCATATATGACTTCATTGTGTTTACCTCCCTATATAAGTATTTATCTTAAATACGTCATGAACTTTTACTTCTCCGGGCTAATGGAATTATAAAAATCTCATGAAGATATTTTAAGCAAAATTAAGCTTTCTGTCAAGCTTTTTTACTGTTTTTTGTAAAATATTTATCAATATAAGCATTTACAGCTTCCTCGCTGTAAAAAACTTGTTGTAAGTATAATCCTTGCGCTGGCGCTGTTAATCCTCTATGGGCCCTAGATTTCAGATCAAGTATTTCTTGAAAATGCTCCACCGTAAACTTTCTTTGTCCAACTTGCACTAAGGCACCAACAATATTGCGAACCATATGATATAAAAAGCCATTGCCAATAATCTTAAAAACTAGCTCTTCGGGCTGCTCATCCCAATCTATCGCATACATTTTCCGAACAGGATCACTTTGCACACTACCCGCTGAGCGAAAGCTCGAAAAATCATGTTCGCCAATTATGTATTGTGCCGCAACTTGCATTGCCGTTAAATCCAGCTCTTGCGGAATCTGCCAAACATAGCGGCTCCGAAAAGGCGATTGTTCTGCCAAATGGGCAATTTTATAAGTATAACATTTTGCAACTGCTGAATAGCGCGCATGAAATTCTTCTGAAACCTCTGCCGCCGCTAAAATCACGATATCGGCCGGCATCAGGTTGTTTAGCGCAAATTTTAATTTTGCCGCTGGCACCGCCACATTGGCTTTAAATGAAATTACTTGAGCATAAGCGTGAACCTTGCTGTCTGTTCTACCTGAAGAAACAGTTTTGATTTCTTGTTGGAAAATTTTCTTTAAGGCCTTGTCAATTACCGCTTGAATCGTAATATGCTTGATTTGCTTCTGAAAGCCATAATAATTGCCACCATCATAGGCTAGGTCAATTCGATAGTAATAGTTCAAGCTAGCCACCTCAAATACGCTAGGCCTAACACTAGACCGCTTATATACAGGTAAGCGTAGGTATCTAGTCGAGTAAGTTGCAATTGATGCATTCTTGTCCGTCCTTCGCCACCACGATAACAACGTGCTTCCATAGCTGTAGCTAAATCATCAGCTCTCCTAAAAGCGCTAATAAATAATGGTACTAATAAAGGTACTAGGTTTTTTGCTTTAGTTAAGATATTACCATTCGTAAAGTCAGCCCCACGAGACATTTGAGCTTTCATAATTTTATCGGTTTCTTCCAATAAAGTAGGAATAAAGCGCAAAGCAATTGTCATCATCATCGCTAATTCATGAGCTGGTACACCAATTCTTTTAAAAGGACGCAATAGTTTTTCAATTCCGTCAGTAAGCACAATTGGCGAGGTAGTATAAGTCAGTAGCGAGGAAACAATTAGTAAAAATACCAGCCGCATCGCCATCATTAACCCTTGATCCAAGCCTTCTTGCGTAACCGACAACAACCACCAACTAAAGATAATTTCACCTTTAGTTGTAAAAAAATGGATTAATACTGTTAGTAAAATTATAAACCATAACGGCTTTACGCCCTTAATTATCAAACTCAAAGGTAGACGTGAAAATATAATAATCAATCCGACAAAACCAGCTAATAAGGCATAAGCTACATATGTTTTCGCTAAAAATACGGCCGTAATAAAAATCAAGGTGCAAATTATCTTAGTCCGCGGATCTAAACGATGAATTACTGAATTTCCTGGATAGTATTGGCCAATTGTGATATTCATCATTTGCTCTTACCTCGCAGTGTTTGGTAAATATCTTGTTGCAACTCTAGAGTGGTCGCATTATAAGCGTGCGAAGTTAATTTTTGCGCTTTTAGTTTGTTAGCTAGTTTTACTACTTCTGGAATATCTACACCAGCTACATCTAATTGCTGTAATTTCTCTAAAAATATCTTTTCTGGAGTATCATCGCAGACAATTTCCCCTTCCGACATCACTAAAATGCGTTGGGCGTATTTAGCTGCTTCTTCCATATTGTGAGTTACTAAAATTATCGCGATATTTTGGCTTTTATACAGCTTATAGATTTCTTGAAAAATTGCTTTTTTAGCTTTGGGGTCTAAACCAGCAGATGGCTCATCTAAAATCAAAAAGTCAGGTTGCATGGCTACTACGCCAGCAATTGCCACGCGGCGCATTTGCCCACCACTCAATTGAAAAGGCGAGCGATCTTTAAAAGTTTCATAGTCTAAACCGACAAAACGCATTGCCTCACGCACTTGTGCTTCTACCTGAATTTCTGTCATCAAAAGATTACGCGGCCCAAAAGCAATATCTTCATAAATAGTTTCCGCAAACAACTGGTGTTCAGGATATTGAAAAACCATTCCCACTAACCGCCGTTCTTGCTTAGACTTATTTTTTTCTGCTAAATTGACACCATTAATAAGCACCTTGCCAGTACTTGGATTAAGTAAGCCATTAAGGTGTTGTACAAGTGTGGATTTGCCCGAACCGGTATGCCCAATAATCGCAACAAACTCACCTTTTTTTATTTCTAACGTTATCTGTTTTAACGCTTGACGCTCGTAAGGAGTACCAGGCATATAGGTAAACGTAATATTTTCTACTTTAATAGACATAATTCCCCAATTAGCTCCTCGTCAGTAATTATATCTTTGCCAAGCTTAATACCTTGTTTGCGCAGTAAATAGGCAACTTCACTAGCTACTGGCACTTCTAGTCCTAACTGTGTAATACTCTCTACATCTTGGAAAACTTCTTTAGGGGTTCCCATCTTATGGATTTTCCCATCTCCCATCACCACTACTCGATCAGCTAAAATTGCCTCTTGCATAAAATGAGTAATATGAACAATGGTTATTCCTTCTTGTTTATTTAAAGCTAATACAGTTTTCATAACTTCTTGACGTGATTTTGGATCTAACATCGCTGTAGGTTCGTCTAGCACTAAGCAAGTAGGTTTTATAGCTAGTACTCCTGCGATTGCTATCCGTTGCTTTTGCCCCCCACTCAGTAAGTGTGGTGCATGCAGGCGATATTCTTCCATCCCTACTAGTTCTAGAGCTTTACTTACGCGTTCTTGAATCTCAGCTGGAGGAATTCCCAAATTTTCTGGGCCAAAGGCAATATCTTCCTCAACAATTGCCGCCACTATTTGATTATCTGGATTTTGAAAAACCATACCAACTTTCTGACGAATATCCCAGATATTGTCTGGCAATAGACTATCTAAACCAGCAATATAACAGTGACCACCACTAGGTTGTAATAGAGCATTGAAGTGTTTCGCAAGTGTTGATTTTCCTGAACCATTAGTGCCGATAATTGCTACAAATTCACCTGGATTAATCGTTAAATTTATTTTATCGAGTGCCAGAAGTTCTTGCCCTTTAAGGTCCATATAGGTATAGGATAAGTCCACTGCTTTGATAATCGGTTGCATATACTCAATGCCTCCATTGTAAGATGTAAAAAAAGAGGCAGGAAAAACCTGCCCCAAAATAAGCATTTACTTAATTATTAGACAAGTTCGATTACAGCCATTTCAGCTGCATCGCCACGACGGGGCCCTAATTTGTAAATACGAGTGTATCCGCCTTGTCTTTCTTGATACTTTTGCGCAATTTCATCAAAAAGTTTTGTGGTTACTTGCTCATCCACAAGAAAAGCTAAAACTTGACGGCGTGCGTGTAAGTCTCCCTGTTTTGCTAAAGTAATCATTTTTGCGGCAAGACCACTTACTTCTTTAGCTTTTGCAACAGTAGTTTCAATTTTTTCGTTTTTGAACAAAGCCACTAAAACACTGCGAAATAGTGCTTTTCTAGCACTAGAATCACGACCTAACTTTCTGTATGCCATTTAAAGATTAGCCCCCTTTCTTTTTATTCTTCGCTACCACGTAGTGCTAGCCCGAGCTCAATTAATTTTTTCTTTACTTCTTCCAAAGACTTGCGACCAAGGTTACGAACCTTCATCATATCTTCTTCCGATTTTTTGCTTAGATCTAAAACGGTGTTGATACCCGCACGTTTCAAGCAATTGTTAGAGCGAACTGAAAGATCTAAATCTTCAATTGTCATTAACAATACCTTATCCGTAGTTGTAGTTGCATCGTTTTCATCAATATCCGCTTCCACAGATTCATCATCACTAGTTACCACATGAGCAACCGTTTCGAGAGTATCTTTTTGGAACAACTGTAGGTAGCTAACTAGAATTCCTGCTGCTTTGCTTATTGCATCATCAGGTCTAATACTGCCATCAGTCCAAACTTCTAAAGTTAATTTATCATAGTTCGTTACATTGCCAACACGAGTATCGGTAACTTGGAACTTAACTCTAGTTAGTGGCGAATAGATTGAGTCAACTGGAATTAAACCAATTGGCTGATCTGCTTTTTTATTTTTATCAGCGGGCACATAGCCACGCCCAGTATCTACATATATTTCCATCTTTAAGGTTGCATCTGCATCTAAAGTGGCAATATGCAAATCTGGATTTAGGATTTCAACATCTGAATCGGCAATAATATCTCCTGCAGTTACATCCCCCTCGCCACTGGCATCAATTCTCAATATCTTAGGTGCATCTACATGTAGTTTCAAGCACAATTCCTTGATATTTAAAATTATAGAGGTTACGTCTTCTCTAACACCTGGAATGGTAGAAAATTCGTGCAGTACGCCATCAATTCTGATGGCGGTTACTGCTGCACCTTGCAAAGAAGATAGGAGTACACGACGCAAACTGTTACCTAAAGTTATACCATAACCACGTTCAAGTGGTTCCCATACAAACTTACCATAACGACCATCTTCACTCATTTCGATAACCGTCATATTTGGTTTTTCAATTTCTATCATGCGACAAAACCCTCCTCTTTTGGAGTATACTCTCGAAAATACTCTTGATTCTTGAGTAGGGACTAATTATTTAGAGTACAACTCAACAATTAAATGTTCCGCAATTGGAGCATCAATTTCTTCACGGCTTGGGAATCTATCAACTTTACCAGCCATTTTTTCTGCATCAAGAACTAACCAAGCTGGTGTAGTTTTTGTTGTAATTTTTTCAGAAATTGCTTTTATATACTCGCTACCAGTGCTTGCTGGAGCAATGCTAATAACATCGCCAACTTTAACTAGTGCAGACGGAATATCTAAACGTTTGCCGTTTACTAAAATATGTCCATGACGAACTAATTGACGAGCTTGTGTACGGCTATCAGTAAAGCCTAGTCTATACACAACATTATCCATTCTTCTTTCAAGCATAACAAGTAAGTTCTCACCAGTGATACCTTTTTGTTTGTCAGCTTTAGCGAAATAGCTACGGAATTGACGCTCTAAAATTCCATAAATTCTACGTGCTTTTTGTTTTTCACGTAATTGTATACCATATTCTGATACCTTTTTGCGACCTTGGCCATGTTGACCAGGTGCGAAGCTACGACGGGCAAATGCGCATTTATCAGAGTAGCATCTGTCGCCTTTTAAGTACAACTTCGCGCCTTCACGGCGGCATAGTCTACATACGGCTTCTGTATATCTTGCCATTTATTGGGTACACCTCCCGGTTTTAAAATTATACTCTTCTACGTTTTGGTGGACGACATCCATTATGAGGAATAGGGGTAACATCTTTAATAGAGTTAACTTCTAAACCTGCAGCTTGTAATGAACGAATCGCAGCTTCTCGTCCTGACCCTGGGCCTTTAACAAATACTTCTACTTGTTTCAAGCCATGCTCCATTGCAGCTTTTGCAGCTTGCTCTGCAGCCATTTGTGCAGCAAATGGTGTGCTTTTACGTGAACCACGGAAGCCCATGCCACCTGCACTTGCCCAACTCAATACGTTACCTCTAACATCAGAGATTGTAACGATTGTGTTGTTGAATGTAGAGCGAATATGCGCTACACCATGCTCTATGTTTTTACGTTCTTTCCGTTTTGTACGGACAACTTTTCTAGCAGCAGCCACTCGTATATCCCTCCCTTATGCGTTATTTCTTTTTACCGCCTGCTGTACGTTTTGGACCTTTACGGGTACGAGCATTGTTTTTAGTATTTTGTCCGCGTACAGGTAAGCCCATACGATGACGTCTACCACGGTAACTACCAATTTCGATAAGGCGTTTAATATTTAATTGCTCTTCGCGTTTTAAATCGCCCTCTACTCTGTATTCTCTATCTATGGTCTCACGCAATTTCGAAACTTCTTCTTCAGTCAAATCACGGACTCTAGTATCAAAGTCGATTTGATTTTTAGTAAGAATTTCGCGAGATAGCGTAAGGCCGATGCCGTAAATATACGGCAGTGCATACTCAATACGCTTATCTCTTGGTAAATCAACCCCAGCTATACGTGCCATTAGGATGCACCTCCTTCTCAGCCTTGTTTTTGTTTATGTTTAGGATTTTCACAGATTACCATAACACGGCCTTTACGTTTTATGACTTTGCATTTTTCACATATCGGCTTAACAGATGGTCTGACTTTCATAAATGTAAAACCTCCTCTTGCCTGCTTGTTTATTTGAAACGGTATGTAATACGTCCCCTATTAAGGTCGTATGGAGTCAGCTCCACGGTTACCTTGTCGCCAGGCAAAATTTTAATGAAGTTCATGCGAATTTTACCAGATATATGAGCGAGAATAACATGACCGTTCTCTAATTTTACTTGAAACATGGCGTTTGGTAGAGCTTCTAATATTGTACCCTCTACTTCAATAACATCTTGTTTTGACATTATATCAATACCTCCTTAGAAAATTGTGCGACTTAATCTATTGATCAAGTTTTGTAAGTATGCTTGGACCATTTTCAGTTATAGCTACCGTGTGTTCAAAATGGGCAGAATACTTTCCATCTTTCGTCACTACCGTCCAGCCATCACCTAAGGTTTTAACTTCATAAGTGCCAATATTTATCATTGGCTCTATGGCTAAAACCATGCCCGCTTTTAACTTTGGACCTTTATCGGGTTCCCCAACATTTGGAATAGGAGGATCTTCATGCATTTTGCGACCAATACCATGGCCTACATAATCACGAACAACGCCGTAACCAGCTGCTTCAGCATGAGTTTGTACAGCATGAGAAATAGCACCAAGTCTATTTCCTACCACCGCTTGTTCAATAGCTTTCTCAAGACATTCGCGAGTTATGTCCATAAGTGCTATTGCTTCAGGGCTTACTTTGCCGACAGGAAAAGTAACTGCTGAGTCTCCATTGTAGCCATTATATAATGCTCCACAATCAACACTAACAATATCTCCTTCTTTCAAAATACGCGAACCTGGTATTCCATGCACAACTTCTGAGTTAACTGAAGTACAAATATTAGCAGGATAACCATGGTAACCTTTAAAGGTCGGAATCGCATCGCATTCAGCAATTACTTTTCTAGCGACCTCATCTAGTTCACCTGTCGTTATTCCAGGCTCTACAATCTTACGCACTGCATCTAGTGCAAGTGCCACGATTTTGCCTGCATCACGCATATAATTAATTTCTCGCTCAGACTTAATTATTATCATGGTTCATTCCCTTAATACTGCTATTTATATCACTGAATACTTTATCAATAGGTTGGTCACCTTTTATTGCAAAGTATACGCCTTGTTGAGTGTAATATTCAATGAGTGGTCTTGTTTGTTCATGATACACTTCTAAGCGTTTCATAACAGTTGACTCTTTATCGTCATCACGTTGATAAAGTGCCCCTGTGCATTTGTCGCAAATACCATCAACTTTTACTGGATTAAACTCTACATGGTAGGTAGAACCACAATTTTTACATATGCGTCTGCCAGTTACCCTGCCCACTAGTTTTTCGTCAGCAACGGATATATTAATTACACCACTTAATTTTATACCCAAATCTGCTAATATAGCATCTAATGCTTGCGCTTGCTCTAATGTGCGAGGAAACCCATCTAAAATGAACCCATTTTTGCATTCTGGATTAGCTAAGCTTTCACGCACGATACCAATGGTAACGGCATCCGGCACTAGCTGTCCAGAATCCATATATCTTTTTGCTTCTTTCCCTAATTCCGTGCCTTTTTTCACAGCAGCGCGGAACATATCCCCAGTAGAGATATGTGGGATTTTGTATTCTTCAATCATTCTTTCCGCTTGCGTGCCTTTACCAGCACCCGGCGGTCCCATTAATAGAATATACATTTTTACCTCCTACTTCATAAAGCCTTCATAGTGTCTCATCAACACTAAGGACTCTATTTGCTTCATTGTATCTAAGGCTACACCAACTATAATTAGTAGCGCAGTGCCACCAAAATATACACCTTGGATGCTAGTAATCCAAACAATTAGGTTTGGCATTACTGCGATTAGAGCTAAAAACACCGCCCCAGACAAGGTAATTCTAGTTAGTATGCGATCTAGATATTCCGCAGTAGGTTTGCCAGGACGTAGCCCTGGAATAAATCCACCTTGTTTTTTCATATTCTCTGCCATATCTGGAATGTTCATCGTAACAGCTGTGTAAAAATACGTAAAGAATATAATCAGGATCACATATATTGTGGTTTGTAGTGGTGTTCCCCATGCGAACCAATCAGCTACTGTTTTCACCCAAGGTATATTAATAAATTGGGCAATAGTTACTGGAAACATTAACACAGATGACGCAAAAATTACTGGAATAACACCTGCTTGATTTACTTTTAATGGTAAATGAGTAGAATGTCCACCATACGTTTTACGACCGACTACACGTTTCGCATATTGCACTGGAACCTTACGAATTCCTTGTGAAATAGCTATTACAAATACAATCATCGCTGTAGCGATAATCGCAAACAGAATAACATTTAAAATACTTACTGTTCCTGCCACTAGATACTGATAGATTGTAAACACTCCATCAGGTAACCGAGAAACAATCCCAGCAAATATAATTAACGAAATACCATTGCCTATACCTTTTTGCGTAATTTGCTCCCCTATCCACATCAAAAATGCTGTACCTGCGGTTAGTGTTAGCGCAATTAACAAAATAGACGGGATTGTTGGATTATTTATCGCTTGGCGTAGACCAAAAGCCATTCCCAGAGCTTGAATAAAGCCTAAGACAATTGTTCCATAGCGCGTAAGCTTGCCAATTTTCTTCCGACCTTCTTCACCTTCTTTAGACCACCGTTCTAAAGTTGGAACGACTACGTTTAGTAGTTGTAAAATGATGGAGGCGTTGATATATGGTGTAATGCTCATCGCAAATATAGAAAACTTACTTAAAGCTCCACCTGCAAATAGATCGAGCAAACCAAACAAATTACCATTGTTAAACAACTGCTCAATTACTGTTGCGTTAACCCCTGGTACAGGAATATGTGTTCCAGCCCTGAATACGACAAACATTGCTAACGTAAATAATATCTTATCTCTAAGCTCTGTTATACGGAATACATTTGAAAGGGCTGATAACAACTAAATCACCTCTACTTTTCCGCCAGCAGCTGTGATTTTTTCCATTGCAGTTTTGCTGAAGCCCATAGCGATAACTGTTAACTTCTTAGTTAATTCGCCATCACCTAGAATACGTACACCATCGCGAATATTTTTCACTAGGCCACATTCAATCAACATTACTGGGTCAATCACAGTACCGTCTTCAAAGCATTCTAACACGCCTACGTTGATTTCGGCATATGTTTTTCCAAACTTATTATAAAAACCACGTTTAGGTATACGTAAGTATAAAGGTCTTTGACCACCTTCAAAACCTGGACGAGTGCCACCGCCTGAACGAGCATTTTGTCCTTTATGGCCTTTACCAGAAGTTTTACCTAGTCCAGAACCTAGCCCACGACCTACACGAGTGCGAGTCTTACGTGAACCTGGAGCAGGAGCTAATTCGTATAATTTCATCCCTAGCACCTCCTTGTATTAAGCTTCAACTTTCTCTACTTTTACAAGATGGATTACTTTATGTATCATCCCTTGTACGCATGGAGAGTTTTCCTTTACAACACTATGATTTATTTTTGTTAAGCCCAAAGCTCTTACAGTAGCACGCTGATCTTGCGGACGACCAATAAGGCTTCGAGTCAATGTAACTTTTACTTTTTCCATTTTCTTTAGCCTCCTATTAGCCTAACAATTCTTGTACTGATTTACCACGCAATTGCGCAACCTCTTCAGCACGTTTCAATTGTTGAAGTCCGTTTAATGTAGCGCGAACTACATTGTTTGGGTTATTTGAGCCTAAACATTTAGTTAAAATGTCATGTACTCCAGCTAATTCTAATACAGCACGTACTGCACCACCAGCAATAACACCAGTACCTTCTGAAGCTGGTTTTAACAATACACTACCAGCGCCGAATTGTCCTGTAATCATGTGTGGAATAGTAGTTCCTACAATCGGAACACTGATAAGGTTCTTTTTCGCATCTTCAACGCCTTTACGAATTGCTTCAGGCACTTCTCCTGCTTTACCAAGTCCCATACCAACGTGACCATTTTCATCACCTACAACAACTAAGGCACTAAAAGAAAATCTACGTCCGCCTTTTACAACTTTCGCTACACGGTTGATAAATACAACTTTTTCTTTTAGGTCAAGGTCTCTATAGTCAATTTTCGCCACTTATATCCCTCCTTCTTCTAAAATTCTAAGCCCGCTTCACGTGCTGCAGTTGCTAATGCTGCGATACGTCCATGATATATACAACCGCCACGGTCGAATACAACTTGATCGATACCTTTTGCTTTAGCTCTTTCAGCAATCGCTTTACCAACTATTTTAGCTGCTTCTATGTTACCACCGTACTCTACAGAAGCTTTAATTTCTTTATCAATTGTACTTGCAGAAACCAAAGTTACTCCGGTTTCGTCATTAATAACTTGCGCATAAATGTTGCCTAAGCTACGGAATACGTTCAAACGAGGACGAGTTGCCGTGCCAATCACATTTTTGCGGGAACGAAGATGGCGTTTTTTACGCTTTGCATTTTTATCTTCTTTATTAAGCAAGGTATTCACTCCCTTCCTTTAAAACTTCTTATTTATTTCTTACCTTTACCGCCAGCTTTACCAACTTTACGACGGATAACTTCACCTTCATACTTAATACCTTTACCTTTATATGGTTCAGGTTCGCGTAATGAACGAATTTGTGCTGCCATAGCCCCTACTGTTTCTTTGTTGATACCGCTGATAACAATTCTGTTAGGAGCTGGAACATCAATTGTAATACCTGTAGGTGGTTCTATAACTACTGGATGAGAGAAACCTAATGTCATATTAACATTATTGCCTGCTTTAGCGGCACGGTAACCAACACCAGCGATTTCTAATGTTTTAGTATATCCTTGTGTAACCCCAATCACCATATTAGCAATTAGTGTACGGGATAAACCATGCATAGAACGATGCTCTTTTTCATCAGATGGACGCGCCACCGTTAAAATATTATCGTTTAATTCTATAATCATATCCTTGTGGATTTGACGGCTCAATTCGCCTTTAGGACCTTTAACAGCCACAAAATTTTCTTCTATAGAAACTGTAACTCCTGCTGGTACAGTAATAGGCATTTTACCAATTCTTGACACTTATAAGCACCTCCTTTGTCTGCAGAATCTTACCAAATATATGCGACTACTTCGCCACCAAGACCTGCTTTACGTGCTGCTTTATCTGTCATCATACCTTGTGATGTAGATATAATCGCAACACCCAGACCTCCTAATACGCGTGGTAATTGGTCTTTTTTCGCATATACTCTAAGACCTGGCTTAGATATACGTTTAATCCCTGAAATTACCTTTTCACGATTAGAGCCGTATTTCAAACTTACACGAATTGTGTTTTGTTTGTTATCGGCGATGGTTTCAAAGTCCTTTATAAAGCCTTCAGCTTTCAAAATTACCGCGATTGCTTCTTTTATTTTAGAGCCTGGAATCTCTACTTTATCATGATAAACCGAGTTTGCATTACGAATACGCGTAAGCATATCGGCGATCGGATCAGTCATTACCATCTAACATAACCTCCTTCCTGTTGCTGTTTACCAGCTGGCTTTGGTAACTCCCGGAATTTCGCCTTTATAGCTATATTCACGGAAGCATATACGGCATAAACCAAACTTACGCATGTAAGCATGTGGTCTTCCACAAACTTTGCAGCGATTGTATTTACGCACTTTATATTTGGGCTCTTTATTCCATTTCTCTATAAGTGCAGCTCTTGCCATGTTTTTCCCTCCTTAAATTATGCGCTAAAAGGCATTCCTAAAAGTTTTAGCAATTCTCTTGCCTCTTCGTCAGTTTTCGCAGTTGTAACAATTACAATGTCCATACCACGAGTTTTATCAATTTTGTCATAAGAAATCTCAGGGAAAATCAATTGCTCTTTCATACCTAGAGCGTAGTTACCGCGTCCGTCAAATGCTTTTGGACTAATACCGCGGAAGTCACGTACACGAGGTAAAGATACGTTGATTAACTTATCTAAGAAATGATACATGCGTTCGCCACGAAGAGTTACTTTCGTTCCGATTGGCATTCCTTGACGTAATTTAAATGCTGCAATTGATTTTTTCGCACGTGTGATTACTGGTTTTTGACCAGAAATTAGTGTTAAATCACCAATAGCTGCATCTAGTACTTTTGGATTAGCAACAGCCTCTCCTACGCCCATGTTGATAATAACTTTCTCAACTTTAGGAATTTCCATTATATTTTTATAACCAAACTTATCCATCATAGCTTTTGCTACTTCTGATAAATATTTTTCTTTAAGTCTAGCAGCCACTCAAGTTGCCTCCTTTCTTAAGAATATCTTACTCTTTATCTACTACTTCGCCACATTTTTTGCAAGCTCTTACGAACTTACCACTAGCGAGTTCAGTCTTTTTAATACGAGTCGCTTTTTTACAAGCGGGACATACCAACATGACTTTGGATGAAGACATTGGCGCTTCTTTAACTATAATGCCACCTTGTGGGTTAGCTTGGCTTGGTTTTGTGTGACGTTTTACTTTATTGATGTTCTCGATCACTACCTTGCCAGTTTTAGGTGAAGCTTGAATGATTGTACCTTCTTTACCTTTATCTTTACCAGACAATACTTTTACTGTATCGCCTTTTTTTACATGCAATTTTACAGCTGTAGCCATGTTAGACACACCTCCTTTTAGTGCAGATTTGCTTTATAATTACAGCACTTCTGGTGCCAAAGAAATAATTTTCATGTAATCTCTATCGCGTAGCTCGCGAGCAACAGGCCCAAAAATACGAGTTCCACGAGGACTCTTATCTTCTTTTATAACAACTGCTGCATTTTCATCAAAACGAATGTAAGAGCCATCTTGACGACGCAAACCTTTCTTGGTACGTACGACAACTGCCTTTACAACGTCACCTTTTTTAACAACGCCGCCGGGTGATGCATCTTTTACTGCACAAACGATTACATCGCCAATATTTGCATATCTACGATAAGAACCGCCAAGTACACGAATACACATTACCTTTTTTGCGCCAGTGTTATCAGCTACATTGAGTATTGTTTGCTGTTGTATCATGCTTTCTCCTCCTTTACCGAATTGCGTTAATCAAAATGACTATTTTACGCGTTCCAGTATTTCCACAAGTCTCCACCGTTTTTGTTTAGAAAGCGGTCTTGTTTGCATAATTTTTACGATATCACCAATGTTACACTCATTATTTTCATCATGAGCTTTAAATTTTATAGTTTGTTTCATACCTTTTTTATATAGTTCATGTTGTACTTTGCGTTCTACAGCAACAACAATAGTTTTGTCCATTTTATTGCTTACAACTTTACCAGTACGAACCATACGCAGGTTTCTTTCTTCAGTCACTATTTTTGCCTCCTTCCTTAAACCTTGTTAAGATTTTAGGCTTTCAACTCACGTTCACGTTGGATGGTTTTAACGCGGGCAATAGACTTTTTCACTTCACGAATACGCATTGGATTGTCAAGTTGTCCTGTTGCCATTTGAAAACGTAATCTAAACAATTCATCTTTTAAAGCACCAATCTTGTTGTCAAGGTCTATTGCTGACATTTCACGAATTTCATTAGTTTTCATTTGCTTCACCACCCACTTCAATTTCTTGTGAAGCACTCTTTGCTTTTAACTCAGCTTCTTGTCCAGCACGAGTCACAAACTTAGTTTTGATTGGCAGTTTATGAGCTGCAAGACGCATTGCCTCACGAGCTACATCTTCAGGCACACCATTCATTTCGAACATGATACGACCTGGTTTTACTACTGCTACCCAATACTCAGGTGAACCTTTACCGCTACCCATACGAGTCTCAGCTGGTTTTGCTGTGATTGGTTTATCTGGGAATATTTTAATCCAAACTTGACCACCACGTTTAATATAACGAGTCATCGCAATACGAGCTGCTTCAATTTGGCGATTTGTAATCCAAGATGGTTCAAGTGCAACTAGACCGAACTCACCATGGCTTATCATATTACCGCGATACGCACGACCAGTCATGCGACCTCTATGTTGTTTACGGCGTTTAACTCTTTTTGGTAATAACATTATTTTTTCCCTCCCTCAGGCTGAACCACAGGCTCCTTGCTTGTTGGAAGTACTTCACCTTTATAAATCCATACTTTTACACCAATACGACCATAAGTTGTATGTGCTTCTGCTGTACCATAATCGATATCAGCTCTTAGAGTATGAAGTGGAATGCTACCTTCACGATAACCTTCAGAACGAGCTATTTCAGCGCCGCCTAAACGACCGCCAACTTGTACTTTAATACCTTTTGCGCCCATACGCATTGTACGTGTTACAGATTGTTTCATAGCACGACGGAAAGCGATACGTCTTTCTAATTGAGCTGCGATATTTTCCGCAACCAATGTAGCATCCATATCAGGTTGTTTTACTTCTTGAATTTTGATATCAAGATCACTTGTTGTCATTTTTTTGATATCTTTTTTTAGTAATTCGATATTTGAACCAGCACGACCAATAACCATGCCAGGTTTCGCAGTGTGAATAATTACCACCATGCGATTTGAAGACCGCTCGATTTCTACGCGAGAAATACCAGCTGTGAATAATTTTTCTTTTACAAACTCACGTACTTTAATGTCTTCTAGTAAATACTGTTGATAATTTTTATCAGCGAACCACTTAGAATCCCAAGTTTTGATAACGCCGATTCGAAATCCATGCGGATGTACTTTTTGACCCACTACGGTTTCCCTCCTTTTCCCTGGGGATTATTTTTCTGAAACTGTTACAGTTACATGACTAGAGCGTTTTAAAATTTGAAATGCTTGTCCACGTGAACGTGGGTGTATTCTTTTTAATGTTGGACCTTGATCTACAAATGTACTAGATACATATAGATTATCCACATTCATATCATAATTGTGTTCTGCATTAGCAACAGCTGACTTGAGCACTTTCTCGATTACCTCTGAGGCAACTTTCGGAGTGTGCTTTAAAATTGCAAACGCTTCAGCCACGGATTTCCCGCGAATGAGGTCTATAACAATTCGTACTTTGCGCGGTGCTATGCGAACATATTTAGCAATTGCTTTTGCTTCCATGTTATCTTTGCCCCTTCCTCTTATCTCAAGCCTGTTGATTTATCTGCGTGACCTTTGTATGTACGAGTAACTGCAAATTCACCAAGTTTGTGGCCTACCATGTCTTCTGTGATGTAAACAGGAATGTGTTTACGACCATCATGAACAGCAACAGTATGTCCTACAAAGCTAGGAAGAATCATTGAGCTACGAGACCAAGTTTTTACAACTTTTTTCTCATCAGCAGCATTCATTGCTTCAATCTTCTTGAGAAGACTTTCTTGGACGAAAGGTCCTTTTTTTATTGATCTGGACACTACTTCAGCCTCCTTTTACTTACCATCACGGTTTATTTTGTTCTACGTTTCACAATTAGCTTATCAGAAGCTTTTGGTCTGCGTGTACGTGTACCATAAGCACATTTACCCCAAGGAGTAACTGGATGCTTACGTCCAACAGGTGAATGACCTTCACCACCACCATGTGGATGGTCACAAGGATTCATTGTTACACCGCGGTTAGCAGGACGAATGCCCAACCAACGAGAACGACCAGCTTTACCGATTGTAATGTTTTCATGATCTAAGTTACCTACTTGACCGATTGTCGCACGACAGTTAATATGTACTTTGCGCAATTCGCCAGATGGTAATCTTAACAATGCATGATCCCCTTCTTTAGCCATAAGTTGAATTGAAGAACCAGCTGAACGACCCAATTGACCGCCTTTACCAATTTTCATTTCTACGTTATGAACCATTGTACCAACAGGGATGTTTTTTAATGGCAAGCAGTTACCAATTTTGATATCTGCATCAGCACCACTTACTATTTTATCGCCAACTTTTAAATGGTTAGGAGCGATTATATATCTTTTCTCACCATCTACATAGTTTAGCAGGGCAATTCGCGCACTACGGTTTGGATCATACTCAATTGTTGCCACCACAGCTGGAACGCCGTCTTTTGTTCTTTTGAAATCGATTATACGGTATAAACGTTTATGACCGCCGCCTTGATGACGTACAGTAAGTTTACCTTGCTGATTACGGCCTGCTTTACTTTTTAAAGGAGCAACTAAAGAACGCTCAGGTTTATTAGTTGTAATCTCATCAAAAGAAGCAACTGTAATAAAACGTCTACTTGGAGAATACGGTTTAAAACTTTTAACAGCCATTTTTTTCCCTCCTTTAAAACAGATTACATACCTTCAAAAAATTCTATTGTTTGACCTTCAGCAAGCTTTACGATTGCTTTTTTATAGTCAGAACGTTTGCCTTGTGTACGGCCCATGCGTTTAACTTTTCCAAGTACACGCACTGTGTTTACTGATAATACTTTTACATCGAAAATTTGCTCAACTGCTTGACGGATTTCTACTTTGTTTGCATTAAGTGCTACTTGAAAAGCATACTTATTTTCTTGCATCATCATAGAAGTTTTTTCCGTAATTAGTGGGCGAATTAACACATCACGAGGATTCGCAGCCATTACGCAAGCACCTCCTCTATTCTAGCTATAGCTTCACGGGAAACCAACACTTTATCATGATATAAAAGATCAAATACATTTAAATATTGATTTGATAATGCTTTTGCACCAGGAATATTGCGTGCAGATTTCTCTACCATTTCTTGCATACCTTCAGTGATTAACAACGCTTTGTTCGCTGTGAATGCACTCATCATGCTTACAACTTGTTTTGTTTTTGGTGCTTCGAAATTCATACCATCAACAATCATCAATTCACCAGCTGCAAGTTTTGCAGAAAGTGCACAACGGATTGCTAAACGGCGTGCTTTTCTAGGCATGCTTTTTGCATATGAACGAGGATGTGGTCCGAAAGCAACACCACCACCGATCCACAATGGAGAGCGGATGCTACCTGCACGTGCACGTCCTGTTCCTTTTTGGCGCCATGGTTTACGACCGCCACCACGAACCATAGCTCGTGTTTTTGTTGCTGATGTTCCTTGGCGTTGTGCTGCTTGTTGCATTACAACTGCTTGGTGAACAACTGCTTCGTTCATTTCCACGCCAAAAACAAATTCGTTTAATTCTATTGTTTCGCCGGTTGTTTGACCAGCAATATTATATATCTCAACTTTTGGCATTAGTCTTCCTCCTTTCTTACGCGAAAATTATTTTTTCGGTTTCACCGTATTTCTTACCATTACAAAAGAGCCTTTAGCACCTGGGATAGCACCTTTTATAAGTAGTAAATTACGCTCAGCATCTACTTTTACAATCGCAAGGCGTTGTACAGTTACTTGAGCTGAACCCATACGTCCAGGTAGTTTTTTACCTTTAAAAACTTTACCACCAGGACCTGACATACGAGATCCGATTGACCCTGGCTCACGATGTGATTTAGAACCGTGTGTCATTGGTCCGCGTGCAAAATTATGACGCTTAATACCACCAGCAAAACCTTTACCACGAGAAATACCAGTTGCATCAACTAGCTCGCCGTCAGCAAAGATATCCACTTTAATTTCTTGTCCTACAGTATATTCTGAAGGTGTAGCTAGTCTTAATTCTTTAATGAATTTAACTGGGGCTACGCCAGCTTTTTCAAAGTGACCCTTCATTGGTTTGCTTAAATGTTTTTCTTTTTTCGCACCAAAACCGATTTGCACAGCGTTATAACCATCGTTTTCCACTGTTTTGTTTTGAAGTACTACACATGGACCAGCTTCTACTACTGTTACAGGTAATAAGTTACCTTCTGCAGTAAAGATTTGTGTCATGCCTATCTTCTTACCCAAAATTCCTTTTGTCATTATTGCACCTCCTCCTTACAGCTTGATTTCAATATCTACACCAACTGGAAGGTCTAAGCGCATTAACGCATCAATTGTCTTCTGTGTTGGTTCCAAAATGTCAACTAATCTTTTATGTGTGCGCATTTCAAATTGCTCACGAGAATCTTTGTTAACATGTGGAGAACGTAGAATTGTAAATACATTCTTTTCAGTAGGTAGTGGAATAGGACCAGACACCTTCGCGTCTGTACGTTTCGCAGTTTCCACGATTTTTGCTGCACTTTGATCAAGTGCTTTATGATCATATGCTTTTAAACGAATTCTTACCTTTTGTTGTTTTGCCATTTTTAAAAATCCTCCTTGTCGCCCTGTTTCTATCGAACGGACATACTCCGTGAAAATCCCCTCACCGCAGTGAGCAACCTCTCACATCATCGCAGTTACCATAAAACGAAATTTTAAGGGGTGGGTAGCACCCCTTAAAAGAATACTTGGTTTTGTTTATATTAGTCGATTGTAGCTACAACGCCAGCGCCTACTGTACGGCCACCTTCGCGGATCGCGAAACGAAGACCTGGTTCAATAGCGATTGGAGTGATAAGTTCTACAGCCATTTGAATGTTATCGCCAGGCATAACCATTTCAGTACCTTCTGGAAGAGTTACAACACCAGTAACGTCAGTAGTACGGAAATAGAATTGTGGTCTGTAACCTTGGAAGAATGGAGTGTGACGTCCGCCCTCTTCTTTAGTTAAAACATAAATTTCTGCTTGGAATTTAGTGTGTGGTTTAATTGAACCTGGTTTTGCTAAAACTTGTCCACGTTCGATATCTTTACGCTCAACACCGCGAAGTAGACAACCTACGTTGTCACCAGCAACTGCTTGGTCAAGAAGTTTACGGAACATTTCAACGCCTGTTACAACAGTTGATTTTGGTTTTTCTTGCATACCAACGATTTCAATAGTATCACCAACTTTTACAATACCGCGTTCGATACGGCCAGTAGCAACTGTACCACGACCAGTGATTGTGAAAACGTCCTCAACTGGCATTAAGAATGGTCTGTCAGTATCGCGTTCTGGAGTTGGGATGTAAGAATCTACAGCAGCCATTAGTTCAAGAATTTTGTTAACATATTGTTCATCATCTTCTAATGCTCTTAATGCAGAACCTACAATGATTGGAATATCATCACCAGGGAAATCATATGCAGAAAGAAGTTCACGAACTTCCATTTCTACTAATTCGATTAACTCAGCATCATCAACCATGTCAGCTTTGTTCAAGAATACTACCATCGCAGGAACACCTACTTGACGAGCAAGCAAAATGTGTTCACGAGTTTGTGGCATTGGGCCATCTGCAGCACTTACTACAAGAATAGCGCCATCCATTTGTGCAGCACCAGTGATCATGTTTTTAACATAGTCAGCATGGCCTGGGCAGTCAACGTGTGCATAGTGACGATTAGCAGTTTCATACTCAACGTGTGAAGTATTGATTGTGATACCACGTTCACGTTCTTCTGGAGCTTTATCTATTTGGTCATATGCCATGAATTGAGCTCCGCCTGCTTTTGCAAGTGTTTTAGTGATTGCAGCAGTTAGAGTTGTTTTACCATGGTCAACGTGTCCGATTGTACCGATATTAACATGTGGTTTGTTTCTTTCAAACTTTTGTTTAGCCATTGTTAAATGCCTCCCTAAATTTTGTATTTTTTTATATTTTTGAACAGCGATTAATCGCTGTTTTTCACACCACGTTTTGCAACAATTGCTTCTGCAATGCTGCGTGGAATTTCTTCATAATGATCAAATTCCATAGAGTAGTTACCGCGACCTTGTGTTTTAGAACGAAGGTCTGTTGAGTAACCAAACATTTCAGAAAGTGGTACAAATGCGCGGATAACTTGAGCACCATTGCGTGAATCCATACCTTCGATACGGCCACGACGAGAGTTTAAGTCACCGATTACATCACCCATATAACTTTCAGGAACTGTTACTTCAACTTTCATGTATGGTTCTAAAATTGTTGGGCTAGCTTTCAAGCAACCTGCTCTAAAGCCCATTGAACCCGCAATTTTAAACGCCATTTCCGAAGAATCGACATCATGGTAAGAACCATCATATACAGTAACTTTGATGTCAACCATTGGGTAACCAGCTGATACACCGTTATCCATAGCTTCTTTAACACCAGCTTCGATTGGGTTGATGTATTCACGAGGAATTGCACCACCAACAACCTTGTTTTCAAACACAAAGCCTGTACCTGGCTCTTGGGGTTCGATTTTCAACCAGCAATGACCGTATTGACCACGACCACCGGATTGACGCACGAATTTACCTTCCGAATCAACAGCTTTGCGAATTGTTTCGCGGTATGCAACTTGAGGATTACCCACGTTACAACCTACTTTAAACTCACGAAGTAATCTATCTACGATAATTTCTAAATGCAACTCACCCATACCAGAGATGATAGTTTGTGCTGTTTCTTGGTCTGTATGCACGCGGAAAGTTGGATCTTCCTCGGCCAAACGTTGCAAGGCAATACCCATTTTTTCTTGGTCTGCCTTAGTTTTTGGCTCAACGGCAACAGAGATAACTGGATCAGGGAATACCATTGATTCTAAGATAATTGGTGATTTGTCATCGCAAAGAGTGTCACCAGTTGTAGTATCTTTTAAACCAATTGCAGCCGCAATATCACCAGTGCAAACCATGTCGATTTCTTCACGGCGGTTAGCATGCATCCGAAGGATACGACCTACACGTTCTTTTCTGCCTTTTGTAGAGTTAAATACATAAGAACCAGAAGAAAGTGTTCCAGAATATACCCGGAAGAACGCTAATTTACCAATGAATGGATCGGCCATAATTTTAAATGCTAATGCAGAAAATGGAAGCGAGTCATCTGCGGCTCTTTCGTCTTCAGCACCAGTATCTGGATGTACACCTTTAATAGCTGGAATGTCAGTTGGAGCTGGCATATACGCAACTACTGCATCAAGCAATGTTTGTACACCTTTATTTTTATAAGAAGAACCACAAAGGACTGGAGTCATCGCGCAAGCAATAGTTGCTTTACGAATCGCAGCTTTGATTTCTTCTACAGTGAATGTTTCACCTTCAAGATATTTCATCATTAATTCGTCATCAGCTTCAGCTACTGCATCAAGCATTTCTTGACGATATAATTCTGCTTGGTCTTTCATATCTTCTGGGATTTCAGACGCTTCGCTTGTTTTACCTAAATCGTCAGTGTAAATAATTGCTTTCATTTCGATCAAATCGATCATGCCCGCAAAAGTATCTTCAAAGCCGATTGGGATTTGGATTGGCACAGCATTTGCACCCAATCTAGATTTCATCATGTCAACTACGTTATAGAAGTCAGCACCAGTGATATCCATTTTGTTTACATAGGCCATACGTGGTACTCTGTATTTATCAGCTTGACGCCAAACTGTTTCTGATTGAGGCTCAACGCCACCTTTAGCACAGAATACAGCCACAGAGCCATCTAGTACCCGCAAAGACCGTTCAACTTCAACTGTGAAGTCAACGTGTCCAGGCGTATCTATGATATTTATTGAGTGGCCATCCCATTGACAGGTAGTTGCAGCAGAAGTAATTGTAATACCTCTTTCTTGCTCTTGGACCATCCAGTCCATAGTAGCCGCACCATCGTGAACTTCACCTAGTTTATGTACTTTACCAGTGTAAAATAGGATACGTTCAGTTGTCGTCGTTTTACCGGCGTCAATGTGAGCCATTATACCAATATTTCTTGTTCTTTCTATAGGAACCTGTCTAGCCACTAAATTTCCACTCCTTATTTAGAGATTACCAGCGATAATGCGCAAATGCTTTATTAGCTTCTGCCATTTTATGCGTGTCTTCTCTTTTCTTAACTGCAGCGCCTGTACCATTAGCTGCATCCATTAATTCAGCTGCTACACGCTCTTGCATTGTTCTTTCGCCACGTAATCTTGAGTAGTTTACCACCCAACGAATTCCTAGAGCTAATTTACGGTCTGCACGAACCTCTACTGGAACTTGGTAGTTTGCACCACCTACGCGACGAGCGCGAACTTCAAGGATCGGCATAACGTTTTTAAGAGCTGTATCGAAAACTTCTAACGCATCTTTACCAGTTTTAGCGTGAATAGTATCGAATGCATCATATACAATGCTCTCTGCAACGCCTTTTTTACCATCAACCATAATTTTATTTATAAAACGTGTTACTAGTTTCGAGTTATACACTGGATCTGGAAGCACGTCTCTTTTAGTTACTGGACCTTTTCTTGGCATACATATCCCTCCTTATTAGACTGTGTTGCGCAACAATTATTATTTCGCTGCTGCTTTGGCGCGTTTTGCACCGTATTTGGAACGACCTTGGCTACGTTTCGCAACGCCTGCAGTATCTAACGCACCGCGAACGATATGGTAACGTACCCCTGGAAGGTCTTTTACCCTTCCGCCTCTAATAAGAACAACGCTATGCTCTTGCAAGTTATGGCCAATACCACCGATATAAGCTGTTACTTCAATACCATTTGTTAAACGAACACGGGCAACTTTACGTAACGCCGAGTTAGGTTTTTTAGGTGTTGTTGTATACACTCTTGTACAAACGCCACGTTTTTGTGGACAATTTTTCAATGCTGGTGCTGTAGACTTTTTCTCAATAACCGTTCTACCTTTGCGTACTAATTGATTAATAGTAGGCACTATGGCACCTCCTTCCCAAAATTCGTATTTAATATTTATAAAAACCTAAAGCGCTTTGCTTCGGCCCTTACCTAGTTATTTTAGCAACCCGACTGCAGTTGCTCCGACCTGAATCCCACAAGCTTTACCAAGCTCTTGTTTGGTAATCTCTCGAGTTACCGAAATGTTTCTTTCTTTACACAAAAATAAAATTGGCTCAACAATTCTTTCATCAACATCTGTCGCGATGAAAACGCACTCCGCTTGGTCTCTTTCTAAAGCTTTGAGTACTTGTTTTACGCCAACTACCTTGTTCTTACTCTTGCTTATTGCATCAATCGACATATTAAACATCCCTTCAATAAAGGTTCCCGTCATTAGACACTACTACATTGTAGCACCACAAAAACACTTTGTCAACTTTTTTTTATAAAATAATTGCTTACAAAACAATGTTTTACGGCCTTCTTTTTGCACACGCGTCCTAGTGTTTCATTTGTCTTAAAAGTATTAAAAATATGCTATAATAATCTTAGATTTAGGAGGTGTAAAATGAACACTTTAGAAAAAATGCTCCAAGCAAATGATAATTTTGTAAACAATCTCCCCGCAGAATATTTGCACTGCACTGATTGTGAACATTCCGCTACAATTAGTAAATATCCTGATAAACAAGTGGCCATTTACAGTTGTATGGATACACGTTTAGTAGATTTTCTCGAACCAGCTTTAGGCATTGCCCGTGGCGAAGCAAAAATTATTAAAGCTGCTGGTAACACCATCACTTCGGCTTTCGATAATATCATGCGCAGTTTGATTATCGCCGTTTACGAATTAGGCGTGCAAGAAATTTTTATCGTCGGTCACGAAGACTGCGGTTTGGCCAACAGTACTTCCGAGGGTTTAATTCAAAAAATGTTAGCTCGCGGTGTACATCCAAGTGCTATTCATCTAGTCAAGGACAAGCTAGAACACTGGGTAGACGGCTTTAACCATCCAGTACAAAACATCGAAGAAACTGTCGCTACCGTTCGTCTCAACCCTTTCATTCCTGGCGATGTCCCTATTCACGGGTTATTGTTTTGTCCACAAAGTGGTGCCATCAAAGTTATTGTCAATGGCTATAAGCACATAAGCTAATTTTCTTCAGCAATATTTCTTATAACAGTCTTATAAGATTTTTAAAAATTTTCGACTCTAACGGTAGCCTCTAAATTGCTCTTTACAACTCCTTACATCAAGATATAATATTTAAATTTTATTTACCTTTCTCCCGCCATTTTGACAAGGCCTGCAAAAACAGCTAAAATATCAAGCGTAGACCTTTTTAAAATTCTAAAATAAAGTGAGGTGCCAAACATTGAATAAAGGTTTAATTGCTACAATCGTTGTCATTGCACTAATCGCCATTATGGGCGTTAGTGGTTATAACTCTCTAGTGAGTATGTCAGAAAACGTGAGCGGTAAATGGAGTCAAGTAGAAAACCAATTACAACGCCGCAACGATTTAATTCCTAACTTAGTCTCCACTGTCCAAGGCATGGCTAATCAGGAAAAAGACTTAATTAAAGCCGTAACTGAAGCACGTGCTAAAATGATGGGTGCTCAAGGTCCAGCGGCAGTATCGGCAGCCAATGGTGAGTTAAGCAGTGCTCTTTCTCGCCTAATGGTAGTTGTCGAAAACTATCCCCAAATAAAATCTGATGCTAGTTTCCGTCAATTATCTGATGAGCTAGCAGGAACAGAAAACCGTATAGCTGTTGCTCGTAAAGATTATAATGATAGCGTTCAAGTTTATAATTCTAAAGTAAAATCTTTCCCAACAGTGATCTACGCTGGCATGTTTGGGTTCAGTTCTAAGGATTACTTCAAGGTAGAAGAAGCTGCTAAAGCAGTGCCTAAAGTTTCCTTTAAGTAACAAACAAACTTAAAGGGGTGATTTAATGAAACGTTGGCTAATCAGTATTTTGTTACTAGGGCAACTTCTATGCTCCTTAGTAGCGTTTGCTGCGCCACAAGTTCCAACAACTCCCACCAGCAGTTTTTATGTACAAGATTTCGCCCAAATTCTGACGCCCCAAACCAAAGCCAATATTAACGCTCTAGGCGAACAGTTACAGCGTCAAACCAAAGCGCAAATCGTAGTTGTTACTATAAAAAGTCTCGAAGGCAATGCCCTCGAAGATTACAGTCTCGAATTATTTCGCAAATGGCAAATTGGCGATCGCGAAAAGAATAACGGGGTCCTACTGCTGGTCGCGGTAAATGATCGCAAATCTCGAATTGAGGTCGGCTATGGCCTCGAAGGAGCTTTACCCGATGGTTTAACAGGCAGAATTCAAGATGAGTTTATGCTGCCGTACTTTAAACAAAACCAGTATGATAAAGGCATTAACAACGCCTATAACGCCTTAGCCCAATTAGTTGCTAAAGAATATAAAATCGAGTTGAAAGATGCCCCAGTAACTAAACCAGCCAAAGCCAACAAGCAACTGGAGCAACCCACTGAATTACCAGCTTGGGCAATTGCGCTTTTGGCAATTGGTTTTGTGGGCCTGATGATTATTGATCAAATATTTTTAGGCGGTTTTATTTTACAACTTATTTTATCCATTCTGTTGCGTGGTGGCGGTCGCGGCGGAGGCGGTTCTAGTGGCGGTGGCTACGGAGGCGGCTCGGGCGGCGGAGGCGGTTCTAGCCGTAGTTGGTAAAGTCCCAAATAAATAAACTAAGCAGTTGTGTAGCGGTTAATTCCGCCCCACAGCTGCTTTTTATTTGCACTTTTCCGATAAAAATTTAAATTTACCTACCACAATATTGTTAGCAATTACAACTTAGTTAGTCTAAGCAACTCCGACGAGTGAACTTTAATTGAAAAAAATATCAACTAAAAAGTTCTAAGTTCTAAGAAGCAAGCGACTCTCTCTACTAGTATGACGATAAAACTAACAATACAAGAGCTACCTAAAAATGTTTTTTGTCGACTACTTAAAAATTTCAGTTGCCCGATATTTTCTCAATTATCACTTTCTCAGTCTTTAACTAATATTTTTTTACAATCCCCATTAATAGCTCAAACCTTGGTTCAATACTAGGAATATCTATATATTCGCCCACACCATGTCCTAAGCCACCAACTGGCCCGAAAGTATCTAAAGTTGGCACGCCTAACGCCGAGGTAAAGCTCCCATCTGAACCACCACCAGTCGCAACCCAATCAATTTTCATCCCCAAATTAGCAGCAACTGAATCCGCTATAGAGCCTAATTTTTGATTTCCTGCGGTGTTTTCCATTGGCGGACGAGTCAAGCCACCCTCTACCTCAACTTGAACCCTAGTGTCTAGCGGTTGTGCTTGTAATTTAGCCAATTGCGCTTGAATTTTTTCCGCTTCCCGATAATATTTTATGCGGATATCAATTTGAGCTTGGGCATAATCAGCTACTACATTGGCGGCGCTTCCACCTGTAATCATGCCCACATTCAAAGTTGTTTCCGTCTCTGGATTGTTAAGCTGTACCAAACTGGTACACCAGTGTGCAAATTCATGAATTGCACTAGCTCCCTCCTGCGGATTTACACCTGCATGTGCCGCTAAACCTTTAAAAGTTAATTTGTAACGTCCTACCCCTTTGCGTAAATAAACATTAGCCCCACTCGCCCGTGCTGGTTCTAATACAATTGCATGTGCTGCCTTTTTAGCCGTTTCCTCAATTATGGAGCGAGAATATATGGAGCTAATTTCTTCATCACTGTTAAACAGCAAACAAATATTAGCAGTATCTAGCAATTGCTCTGTTTGTAACTGCTCCGCTAAATAATAAGCATATAGTAAGCCACTTTTCATATCAATTACACCTGGTCCATAAGCTCGTTCACCAACAATTTTAAAAGGTCGTTCCGCTACTGTTCCTTCAGGAAATACGGTATCCATATGCCCCAAGACCAACAAGTCATATTTGTCAGCTGGGCGATTTACTATTTTCAGGGCCGGCCCTACGTCTTCGCCCAAATCTAACCATTGCACTTGCCAACCTAATTTAGTAAATTTTTCCGCAAAAAATTCCGCTACCTTGCGTACCCCCGCAGGATAGCGACTGCCACTATCAATGTTAACCAACAACTCTAGCTCTTGTAAATACTTATCTAATTGCAAACTCATTATTTCACTCCCTCACTTAGTAAACTAGCGCTACTTCTTACTACTAAGATAATACAACTTTGCCAAGAATGCAACGTACTTTTGCTCAAACATTGAGTATATGGTTTTTCCCGTACCCTAAAGCAAAAACAGCTCCAATCAAATTAATTTGATTGGAGCTGTTTTTTATTTTTCCTAAACAAACTTCAAGCCTACAATTTCTGAGCTTGCTTAATTATGTCTAATGTTTATATTGCGATAACGACTCATCCCAGTTCCTGCTGGTACAAGTTTACCGATAATAACATTTTCTTTTAGACCCAACAATGGATCAATTTTGCCCTTAATTGCCGCATCTGTTAATACGCGCGTTGTCTCTTGGAATGAAGCTGCTGATAAGAAAGAGTCTGTCGCCAAGGACGCTTTGGTAATACCTAGGACTACGCCACGACCTTGGGCTGGTTCTAAACCACGTTCCATAACTAGCTTATTCGCTTCATTAAATTCATTAATGTCAATAAGCTCGCCTGGTAACATTTCGGTATCGCCAGCTTCTTCAATCTTAATCTTACGCATCATTTGACGCACCATTACTTCTAGATGGCGGTCATTAATTTCAACCCCTTGAGATTTATAAACACGTTGTACTTCGCCCACAATATATTCTTGAGCTGCTTTCATACCGCTCAAACGCAATACATCATGTGGATTTTTAGATCCTTCAGTTAAACGATCACCAATTTTAACAATATCGCCAGTTTCTACGTGCAACTTAGAACCATATGGGATTTGATAAGCATGCTCTTCCTTATTCTCATCAGTAACAAGAATTCGTTTATTACCTTTTGGATCAGTAGTAACATTAACCTTACCACTTTGTTCAACTAAAACAGCCGCCCGTTTTGGTTTTCTCGCTTCAAATAATTCTTCGACACGAGGTAGACCTTGGGTAATATCGTCCCCAGCAACCCCACCAGTATGGAAGGTACGCATTGTCAACTGTGTACCAGGCTCACCGATAGATTGAGCCGCGATAATACCTACAGCTTCCCCGATATCTACCATTTGTCCAGTAGCTAGGTTTTTACCATAACATTTTTTACATACGCCATATTTAGATTTGCAATTTAATACTGAACGAATGAGAACAACTTTTTTCAATTTAGCAATTGCCGCTGCATCATCTTCAGTAATTAAATTATTACATTTGAACAAAACTTCACCAGTCTCTGGATCACAAATATCTTCAGCTAAAGTTCTACCTTCTAGACGGTCTTTAAGCGGTACGATAACAGTTTTTTCATCTTTCTCATCTGTTATTACACTAACTTCAATACCGACAATTTCATCATTACGAACTTTAATTGTGGACACACCATCACTTGCTAAGATAGTATCCACTACATTTTCATCTACAACTGTCCCTTTAGCGAAAACAACTTGAGCATTAGCATCACGCACATCTTCCTCTAATGGGTAGTTACCTACGCGATACATAATATCGGCTTTAAGAATTTTATTCAATTTATCCATCGGCACATTGCAAATAATAGTTTCAGTAGCATTGGCATCTTCACTGTCTTTTGCATAAACAACAACTGCTAAAATATGTTTTTCAACAACCGCAGTAATAACCGTCGCATCAATAATGCTATCAGCCTCAGCTATAACTTCATTTGTCTCAGGGTCTACAATAGTTTGAGCTAAATTACGACCCGTAAGAATTTCCTCTAATTTTCCAGCCGAGCAACCAGTTTCCACCCTACGCAATTTTGATTTTGCTTTATTTAGATCAAAAGTAGTTACATCACAATCATCTTCACGCACGATTACATCTTGAGCTACGTCAACCAAACGACGTGTTAAGTAACCCGAATCGGCAGTTCTTAGCGCCGTATCCGCCAAACCTTTACGAGCCCCATGTGTAGATATAAAGTACTCCAATACTGTTAACCCTTCACGGAAGTTCGCTTTGATTGGTAAGTCGATAATTCGACCTGATGGATCAGCCATCAAACCACGCATACCTGCTAACTGACGAATCTGTTGCTTATTACCACGCGCTCCAGAGTTGGCCATCATATATACTGGATTGAAAGCATCAAGCGTGCTTTGCATCAATTCATCAGTAATCTCTTGAGTTGTTTCTGTCCACAATTTAATAATTGTTTTATAGCGTTCATCTTCAGAAAGCAAACCTCGACGGAATAAACCTTCCGTACGATCTACTTCCACTTCAGTTCTTGCTAAAATTTCGGCTTTACGCTCTGGAACTTTAATATCCGATACCGCAATAGTAATACCAGCGCGACACGCATTAGCAAAGCCCATTTTTTTAATATCATCTAACAAAGAAGCAGTACGCGTATTGCCAAATAGTTTAAAAGATTTAGCGACTAACTCGCCCAATTCTTTTTTACCTACTAATTTTTCCAAATGCCATTCGCCATTTTTTTGGTAAAAATATCTTAATTCTAGAGGTAATACTTCATTGAAAATTGCATTACCCACGGTTGTATTTACTAAAGTACGACCTTCTTGGTCTGGATGACCATAAATTTCCTTATTAGGAATACGAACTTTAATCCGTGCTTGCAAATGTAATTCTTGGTGATGATAAGCTAATAAGGCTTCATTAATACCTGTATAACAAGTACCTTCACCTTTAGCATTATCCCGAATAATTGTTAAATAGTAAGCTCCCAAAATCATATCTTGAGATGGAACAGCTACAGGTTTACCATCTTTCGGTGCCAAAATATTGTGCGCTGACAACATTAGTAAGCGTGCTTCCGCTTGCGCTTCAGCTGACAACGGTACATGTACCGCCATTTGGTCACCATCGAAATCGGCGTTATAAGCTGTACAAACCAATGGGTGGATTTTGATAGCCCGACCTTCTGATAAAATCGGTTCAAAGGCTTGAATACCTAGTCTATGCAAAGTGGGGGCGCGGTTCAATAGAACAGGATGTTCTTTAATAACATCTTCCAAAACATCCCAAACTTCTGCATTAGCTCGTTCTACCCGTTGTTTAGCATTTTTGATATTGGGCGATTGACCGCTATTAACCAGTTTTTTCATTACAAACGGTTTAAATAATTCTAAAGCCATTTCCTTCGGCAAACCACATTGGTGCATTTTCAGTTCTGGACCAACTACGATAACCGAACGACCAGAATAGTCAACCCGCTTACCTAGTAAGTTTTGACGGAAACGTCCTTGTTTACCTTTTAACATATCTGATAAAGATTTAAGCGGACGATTGCCCGGTCCTGTTACCGGGCGACCCCGACGACCATTATCAATTAAAGCATCTACTGCTTCTTGTAACATCCGTTTTTCATTACGCACAATAATGTTCGGTGCACCTTGCGCTAATAATTTTTTCAAACGATTATTTCTATTAATTACCCGACGATACAAATCATTTAAATCAGAAGTCGCAAAACGTCCGCCGTCTAATTGTACCATTGGTCTTAGCTCTGGTGGAATTACCGGCACTATGTCCATAATCATCCATTCTGGACGATTACCGGATTTTTTAAAGGCTTCGCAAACTTCTAGGCGACGAACTGCTTTAACTTTTCTTTGACCAGTTGCTTCTTTTAATTCTTCTCTTAAGCTATCCGCCAAAGTACCTAAATCAATTTCTTTCAAGAGTTGTTTTATTGCTTCAGCACCCATGCCCACAACAAAACTTTCACCGTATTTATCACGTGCTTCACTATATTCTTGCTCACTTAACAAACTGCCTTTAGCTAGGGGGGTTTCTCCTGAGTCAAGAACTATGTAATAAGCAAAGTATAATACGCGTTCTAAAGAACGTGGTGATAAGTTTAAAATTAAACCCATCCGGCTTGGAATACCTTTAAAATACCAGATATGAGAAACTGGCGCAGCCAATTCAATATGACCCATCCGGTCTCTACGCACTTTCGAGCGAGTTACCTCAACACCGCAACGATCGCAGACTACCCCTTTATAACGCACACGTTTATATTTACCACAATGACACTCCCAGTCCTTTGTGGGTCCAAAAATCTTTTCGCAAAACAGACCATCCCGTTCCGGCTTCAGAGTCCGATAATTTATTGTTTCTGGCTTACGCACTTCTCCAAATGACCATTTTGTAATTTGCTCTGGAGAAGCAAGGCCGATACGCATAGAATCAAAATTATTTACATCTAACAAGAGTAGCTCGCTCCCTTCTGTTTAGGATAATTACTTAGAATAGCTCGTCGTCATCATCATTAATTGTCGTGAAAACATGTTCATCAACAACATCTTCATCAAAATTATTTATATCATATAGAGGATCTTCTAAATCCTCTGGCTCATGCTCTTCTTCCAAGCTAACTTCTTCAACAGCTTCTTTTTCTTCAACCTTTTTCGGCATATGACGATGCGATTCGAACACTGGCAAATCTGCTCCTGGTATTTCTATATCTTTAACTGGTTCGACATCATCTTCATTATCCCCAATAGGAATTTCTTCTTCATCCTCATTTAGCACTTTAATATCTAAGCCGATACTTTGTAATTCTTTGATAAGTACTTTAAAGGACTCAGGTACTCCTGGTTCTGGCACGTTTTCACCTTTAACAATTGCTTCATAGGTTTTTACACGGCCCACAACATCATCAGATTTAACAGTCAACAACTCTTGTAGCGTATATGCAGCACCATAAGCTTCCAGTGCCCAAACTTCCATCTCTCCAAATCTTTGTCCACCGAATTGAGCTTTACCACCCAACGGTTGTTGTGTAACTAGAGAGTACGGGCCTGTAGAACGCGCATGAATTTTATCATCAACCAAATGATGTAATTTCAGCATATATACATAACCAACAGTTACTTTATTATCAAATTGTTCCCCGGTTCGACCATCATAGAGCACAGTTTTACCATCTGGATCACGACCGATTAGCTCTAACCCACGGAAAATATCAGTTTCATGCGCACCGTCAAATACTGGTGTAGCAATGTGAATACCAGCTTTGTCAGGAATTGGCATGCCATATTTATCCATATCATAACCAAGTTCATCAAGTTTTTCGGCAATACCTAGCTCACTAGCCTTGATTTGCATTCCTAAAGTTGCTGCTACCCAACCTAAATGAGTTTCCAGAATCTGTCCGATATTCATCCGACTTGGTACCCCTAGAGGATTTAGTACAATTTGTACTGGTCGACCATCTGGTAAAAACGGCATATCTTCGCGCGGCATAATCCGCGACACAACCCCTTTATTACCATGACGACCCGCCATTTTGTCCCCTTCAGAGATTTTACGTTTTTGAGCGATATATACGCGCACTTGTACGTTTACCCCTGGTGGCAACTCGTCACCATTTTCGCGACTAAATACTTTTATATTAACAATTTTACCAGCTTCACCATGTGGTACGCGCAGTGAAGTATCACGTACTTCCCGGGCTTTTTCACCAAAAATAGCTCTTAAAAGCTTCTCTTCCGCCGTAAGTTCTGTTTCTCCTTTTGGAGTTACTTTACCTACTAAAATATCACCAGGGCGAACTTCCGCACCGATACGGATAATCCCACGTTCATCCAAATCTTTTATGGCATTATCACCAATATTAGGGATATCGCGAGTAATTTCTTCTGGTCCCAATTTAGTATCACGCGCATCACACTCATATTCTTCAATATGAATCGAAGTAAATACGTCGGCTTTTACTAAATCTTCATTTAGCAAAATCGCATCCTCATAGTTATAACCTTCCCAAGGCATAAAGGCTACGATCACATTATAGCCTAGCGCTAATTCGCCACCATCAGTTGCTGGACCATCTGCCAACACTTCATTTTTAACTACTCGGTCACCTTTATAAACAATTGGGCGTTGATTTATACATGTTCCTTGGTTAGAACGCTTAAACTTTAACAATTTATAACGATCCAAAGCGCCGAAATCCGTACGAATATGAATTTCATCACTAGTTACGCGTTCAACTACCCCTTCATTTTTAGCTAAAATACAAACTCCAGAATCTACTGCCGCCTTATACTCAATACCTGTACCAACTAATGGCGCCTGAGTTCTAAGTAATGGCACTGCTTGACGTTGCATGTTCGCACCCATCAAAGCCCGATTCGCATCATCGTTTTCCAAGAAAGGAATTAGTGCCGTTGCAATAGAAACAACCTGTTTAGGCGAAACATCCATAAAGTCAACACGTTTTACTGGCACTGATAAAATATCATGACGATAACGTACCGTAATCTTATCATCTTTAAAATAACCATCTTCATTGAGTGGTTCATTAGCTTGTGCGCAATAGAATTCATCTTCTTCATCCGCTGCTAAATAAACAATTTCATCGGTAACTTTATTGGTTGTTTTATCAACTAAACGATATGGAGTTTCCATAAAGCCAAACTCATTGATAATCGCAAATGTTGATAAAGAACCAATCAAACCAATATTCGGTCCTTCTGGTGTTTCAATTGGGCACATCCGACCATAATGGGAGTGATGTACGTCCCGAACTTCATAACCGGCGCGTTCTCTACTCAAACCACCAGGCCCAAGTGCAGAAAGACGACGTTTATGTGTAAGTTCAGCCAAAGGATTAGTTTGATCCATAAACTGTGATAATTGGCTGGAACCAAAAAATTCTTTAACCGCTGCTACCACAGGACGAATATTAATCAACGCATTTGGTGATACTTGCTCAATGTCTTGTACAGCCATCCGTTCCCGAATAACTCGTTCCATACGCATTAAGCCACTACGATATTGTCCATACAGCAATTCCCCTACACAACGTAAGCGACGATTCCCCAAATGATCGATATCATCAGTATTGCCAACTTCATCCATAATATTTAACAAATAGTTATAGGCAGAAAAAACATCTTCTACCATTAAAGTTCTTTGTGTATAGGAAGTATCGCCAATACACAGCATTTTAACTACTTTTTCTTTTTTGCGAATTTTAAATTCTTTAATACTTGGATCACTAAACACGCCCGCTTCATCTAATTCAGCAATCATTTCTTTGCTAATTTCTACACCGGCGGGGATAATTACCTCACCCGTTTGATTATCAATATATGGCGCATCGAGAACTTTATTCAGTAAACGTTTCCGCCACCCTAGTTTTTTAATTAATTTATAGCGACCAACTTGCGATAAATCATATTTTTTACTATCAAAAAACACTGATTCAATCAATTGTTGCGCATTTTCCAAAGTTGCAGGCTCACCAGGACGAACGCGTTTATAAATTTCCACTAATGCCTCTTCACGAGAATTAGTATGATCTCTCTCTAAAGTCGCTTGTACACGGTGGTCATTGTTAAAAAATGCAGCTATTTCACCATTGCTTGCTAAACCTAAAGCTTTTAACAACAAGGTAGACGGGAATTTGCGCGCTCTATCTACTCGTGCATAAATAACCCCATTAGCATCCGTTTCAAATTCAATCCAAACACCACGACCAGGAATTACTGTCGCCCCGTAAAGATTATCACCAGTAGTATCCTTCGTTTGTGTGTAATAAACACCAGGAGAACGAACTAGCTGACTTACGATAACCCGTTCAGCTCCATTAATAATAAAAGTGCCAGTATCAGTCATTAAAGGCAAGTCACCCATAAATACGCGCGATTCTTTAATTTCACCAGTTTCTTTATACAATAAACGAACATTTACATTTATTGGCGCAGAATAACTCGCATCGCGTTCTTTACATTCTTCAACACTATACTTAGGAGTTCCAATTTGAAAATCCTCAAAGCTCAATTCCAAGTTGCCCGCAAAATCTTGTACTGGGGACATTTCTTTAAAGCTTTCGCGTAAACCGGCTTCTAAGAACCATTTGTAGGAATTCTTCTGAATTTCAATTAAGTTCGGCATGGCGAGAACTTCTTTAATCTTTGCATAGCTATAACGCATTCTCTTACCAACTGGAACTGGCTTGAACATATAACCACCTCTTAAGTTTATTTTTAAATTTTCTTATCTGTAAAGACGAAAATAGCAAGGGCTTACTTTATCAGCATAAGTTCCTTGCTTATCTTGTTGAACAACGGATTGCATTATAAATAAAAACAATACTTAACCGCTAAGTTATTATTTTGATTATAACCATAGTAATACCAGTCTAGTTTTGTATTATACCATGAAAAAAAATAAATTGCAAGCTTTTTTAGTTTCTCTCATTTTTAGCCAAAAGGTCTAAAACAGGCTCAAAACTCTAATTGAGCAAAGCACTTTTTTTCGCAACCATAATTTTCTTCGTTATTTTCCGTTTCTTCTAATATTTAATTTTTAATTGGGTAAAATAATATGTGACTAGCTTTATCAATTGTCAATTATCAATTGCTGCTTGAGTAATTTTTATTTTACATTCGCTGCATTTGCTAAAATCAACACCGCACTACAAACTACCATCAACAAGGTCATCCGTTTAAAAGCTTGAGCATTAATACGTTGAAAAAGTTTTTCACCAAAATATAGGCCAAAAAACAGTGCTGGCAGAGAGTACAAGACAAATTTCCACAGCGAACCAACCTGCATTGTACCAAAACCAAAAGCTAAAATTACGCCAATAACATTCATTACTAAAAAATATCGTGTTAAATGTCCTCTAAATAACGCCTTATCTTCAGCCATACCGGCATTTAAATAATACATAATTATCGGTGGTCCATTAATGCTAGTTGTCGAGCCCAAAAATCCCGAACAGGCTCCGACTAAGCGCTCTATCCGTTTAGGGTGTTTAATTTCAATCCGCCGCTCTTTCCACAAGCCCCAAGCCGTAAATAATAAAATAATCGCAATAAAAATTTTTAGCCAGTATTCATTAATCGCAGCCAAAGTATAAGCTCCTACTGCCGAACCAATAAGCCCAGTAAATAACAATGGCCTAATATCCCTGAAACTACCCGCGCCACTAACCAGCTTTAACATCGACAACCGCGCAATCAAAGCCGTTAACATCGTTAACATCACACTCTCTTTGGCTGGCAACACCAGGGCCAATAGCGGTGTCGTCACAATTGCATAGCCAAAACCAGTAGTTGTCTGTAAAAAATTCGAAAATAAAATCACGCAAAAAACATAGATATCAACAAACATCGCCTACTCCTTTTGACTATTTATTTTCACTGTTCAATTACTGCTATTGTATCGCAAATTTTCGCTTTAGACAAGCAAAAACCCGTATGCAAATTTCTTTGCATACGGGTTTTAATTTAGCTTTGGCTAAATTATTTAATTTCAACAGTTGCGCCAGCTTCTTCAAGTTTTGCTTTAAGAGCTTCTGCATCAGCTTTAGAAATTTTTTCTTTAACTGCTTTAGGAGCGCCATCTACTACTTCTTTAGCTTCTTTTAAGCCAAGACCAGTTGCTTCACGAACAACTTTGATTACGTTGATTTTGCTAGCGCCAGCGTTAGCAAGAATTACGTCGAATTCAGTTTTTTCTTCTTCAGCTGCGCCACCTGCTGCTGCTACTGGAGCTGCTGCTACTGCTACTGGAGCAGATGCAGATACACCAAATTCTTCTTCCATAGCTTTTACAAGCTCAGAAAGTTCTAATACTGTCATTGCCTTAACGGCTTCCATAATTTGTTCTTTATTCATTATATATACCTCCAAAAATTTTGTTTTTTTATTTTTTAATATTTTTATCAGACTGTCACCAGTCGTAATAACCCTTAGGAAACAAGAAACTCGCATATAAAATTATTATGCAGATTCTTTTTGTTGTTTAACAGCATCAAGCACATAAACGAAGTTGCGAATAGTTCCTTGAAGAACTGTAGCAAAACCGCTGATTGGCGACATCATGCTGCCAAGTAATTTCGAAAGCAACACTTCGCGTGATGGTAAATCTGCAAGAGCTTTAACGCCATTTGCATCGATTACACTACCTTCAACAATACCCGCTTTAATTTTAAAGTTTTTATACTCTTTATCTTTAGCAAATTCACTAACGATTTTAGCTGCGGCAACTGGGTCTGCAGAAGACATTGCAATTGCAGTAGTGCCTACTAAATAAGTATCTAACCCTTCAATACCAGCTTCTTTAGCTGCGATTGCAGTTAAAGTATTTTTTATTACGCGATATTCAACACCAGCTTCACGCATTTTACGACGTAAAACAGTATCTTGAGCAACTGTTAAGCCACGAAAGTCAATCAACACAGCACCTTTAGCACTAGTTAATTTTTCTTTCAACTCAGCTACAACAGCTTGTTTTTCAGAACGAATAACTGACACGTAAATCCACCTCCTTTTTAAAAGATAATCAAAAAAGACCTCACGGTAGGAAACCGGAGGTCAGAGTAACTCTGAATATTTTACTAGCCTTACGGACAGTAAAACACAAGCAAATAATAACAAATGTTATTTCGCTTAACCTCGGTAGGCGATAAATATACTTACTTAGTTTCCTAAACCTACTGTCTACAGTTTGATTATCTATATTTACTTATAACAGTTTTATTTACCCAATACAGCTTTAACCGCATTCACTTTCACACCAGGTCCCATAGTTGTAGACAAAGTGATCGTGCGAACATATTGGCCTTTAGCGCCAGATGGTTTAACTTTTATAAGAGTTTCAATCAAAGTTTGAACATTTTCTAGAAGTTTGCTTTCATCAAAAGAAACTTTTCCTACAGGAGCATGAATGTTACCTGCTTTATCTGTTCTATACTCAATTTTACCAGCTTTAATTTCATTAATAGCACGAGTTACATCAAGAGTAACAGTACCAACTTTTGGATTTGGCATTAAACCTTTAGGACCTAATACTTTACCCAATCTACCAACAAGACCCATCATATCTGGTGTAGCTACCGCTACATCAAAATCAGACCAGCCAGCTTGGATTTTAGCTACCAATTCTTCAGAACCAACGAAATCAGCGCCAGCAGCTTCCGCTTCTTTTACTTTATCGCCTTTTGCAAAAACTAATACAGTTTTGCTTTTACCTGTACCATGTGGTAACACTACTGCGCCACGCACTTGTTGGTCAGCATATTTAGGGTCAACACCCAATTTTATTGCTACTTCTACAGTTGCATCAAATTTAGTTACAGAAGTTTTTCTCACTAATTCAATTGCTTCTGCCAAGTCATATAATTTGTTTTCTTCAACAAGCTTAGAAGCTTCTTGATATTTTTTGCTTAATTTAGCCATTTTAGCTTTCCTCCTAATTGTGGTCTAACGGATTTTTCCTCCCACAGCACAGACAGTTATCAACAACTTAGTCAATAATTGTAATACCCATGCTACGTGCAGTTCCTTCAATCATTCTCATTGCAGCTTCAACATTAGCAGCGTTCAAGTCCACCATTTTGCTTTCAGCAATCTCGCGTACTTTATCTCTACCTAATTTAGCAACCTTTTTCTTGTTAGGTTCGCCTGAAGCAGTTTCAATTCCCGCAGCTTTTTTAAGTAATACAGCAGCTGGTGGAGTTTTTGTGATAAATGTAAAAGAACGATCTTCAAAAACTGTAATTTCAACCGGAATAATTAATCCCGCTTGAGCTGCAGTGCGTTCATTAAATTCCTTAACGAAAGCCATAATGTTAACACCTGCTTGACCAAGAGCTGGACCTACAGGTGGAGCTGGAGTAGCTTTTCCTGCTGGAACTTGTAATTTTACCATTTTAACTACTTTTTTTGCCATTTCTTACACCTCCTTAATCAATACTTTCTACTTGCGATACATCTAAATCCACCGGAGTGTCTCGACCAAGCATCGCAACTAGAACCTTAACTCGACTTCTATCTTCATCTATTTCAATAACAGTACCAGTTAAGTTTTTAAAAGCAGCATCTGTGATGCGAACTACTTGCTTAAGTTTTAGGTTGATTTTCGGCTTAGGAGTTTCTATGCCCATATCTTTAAATAGTTGCGAAACCTCATAGTCACTCAGTGGGACTGGTTTAGTTCCAGAACCAACAAAGCCAGTAACGCCTGGGGTATTACGAACTACATACCAAGACCGGTCAGTTACTATCATCTCTACTAAAACATAACCTGGGTATTTCTTCTTCTTCTTTACCTTTTTCTTGCCATCCTTAGTAACTTCTACTTCATTTTCCATAGGTACTAGAATACGAAAAATTTCGTTTTCCATCCCTAGAGAATGAATTTTTCTCTCTAAGTTAGCGGTAACGCGATTTTCATAGCCAGAATATGTATGGATTACATACCATCTTTTAGTTGATTCCATATTATAGTATCAAGATAAAGCCCTGCTTTACCCTATCCTCCTAAACTAACAATATACCTTAACCTAAGTTAAGCCTTCATAATCCAACGAAACAAAACATTAAACAAAGCGTCAATGCCCCAAATCAAGCTGGCAACAATAACAACTGCTACAAACACTACCGCAGTGTAGGCTACTAACTCTTGTCGAGTTGGCCATGTTACTTTTTTTAGTTCAGTTTTCACTTCACGCAAAAAGTATTTCCACTGTGAAGTACCTCTTGTATTTACAGCCTCTTGATCAGCCATCTGTCACATTCCTCTCTGCAATTAACCGTCTTTCGACAATTAATCTAGTAATTATTTTGTTTCCTTGTGCAAAGTATGTTTTTTGCAAAACTTGCAGTATTTGTTTAGCTCAATACGATCCGGATCATTTTTCTTGTTTTTGTTTGTTTGGTAATTACGTTGCTTACATTCTGTACAAGCCATAGTTACTAAATTACGCATGTGCTACACCTCACTTATTACAAAATTTATATCACCCTATTACAATCTTAGCATAAAAAAAAGCATATGCTTATAGGTAATTAGATAAAATATTACTGATATACTGTATCATAATTAAAAATTAATGTCAATATTTGTTAGCCTTTAAAAATATTATTTTAGCGATTAAAATAATAAAAACCTCTAATCGAGGTTTGTTTGTATATATTTGGTGGCGGCGCACGGATTTGAACCGCGGACACTTCGGGTATGAACCGAATGCTCTAGCCAACTGAGCTACGCCGCCAAATTAAGCAATTTAATTTTTTAGTTTTGGAGCTGATGACCGGGATTGAACCGGTGACCTTATCCTTACCAAGGATACGCTCTGCCGACTGAGCTACACCAGCAAAATCATTTGGTTGCGGGGGCAGGACTTGAACCTACGGCCTTCGGGTTATGAGCCCGACGAGCTACCAACTGCTCCACCCCGCGATATCAATATGAAATTGTTGATGAATTTATTGGTGGAGAGAGCTGGATTCGAACCAGCGAAGGCGGAGCCGGCAGATTTACAGTCTGCTCCCTTTAGCCACTCGGGAATCTCTCCATATTAAAATCAACCTTAAACAAAAAAAGATTGGAGCTGGTGATAGGAATTGAACCCACAACCTACTGATTACAAGTCAGTTGCTCTACCGATTGAGCTACACCAGCGCTTTTCTTGACAAAAATTATTATATATCATTTGAGATATTATGTCAACACTTTTTTTACAACTTTTCTGTGGAAAATTAAAAATAACAAATATCCGCCATTTTACGCACTATACTTCTATATTATAGCACTAAAAATTAACTACACAAGCTTTTTCCAGACAATTTTTCAATTACTATTTACTCAGTTTCGCGAGTTAAATTTTTACTAATTAATACTTTTCTTATTTTTTTCTCCGTAACTTCTAAAATTCGAATTTGTAAATTCTTAAATACTACTTCCCGTGTACTATCTTTAGGCGGTATTTCTCCTAAAATGCCAATTAACCAGCCATTTAAAGTCTCATATTCTTTAGTAGGTAGTTCCATTTCCAATACTCTACTCAACTCATTTAAGCTAATCAACCCATTTACTTCGTACAAACCCGCCTCTAATTCTTTGAACTCCAAATCGTTTTCGCTATCATACTCATCAAAAATATTGCCCACAATCTCTTCTAACAAATCTTCCATGGTTACAATCCCGGCTGTTCCGCCATATTCATCTATTACAATCGCCAAATGCACCTTAGCTATCCGCATGGTTTCAAAAACTTCATCAATATTTTTCTTACTAGGAACAAAAAATGGTTTGCGCATGTAATCTCGGACCTTAAAGTTTTCCAAATCCGACTTTGCCACTAGAGCAATCAAGTCTTTGATATAAACCATACCAATAATATTATCTAAATTGTTTTCATACACCGGAATACGCGAAAATTGTTCTTTATTTATTGTAGCCAATAGTTTTGTCAAACTTATATCGGCCTTAACACCTACCAATTCAATCCTATGCGTCATAATTTCTTCAACAGTTTTATTATTAAACTCAAAGATATTATTAATCATCATTTTTTCCCATTTGTGAATGGTCCCTTTTTCTTCACCAACATCAACTAACATTCTTATTTCTTCCTCAGTAACATCATCCTCAACCGACTGCGGGTCTATACCTAATAACCGCACAAAAAAATTAGTAGATACCGTAAGAAATTTCACAAAAGGGCTGGCTATTTTTAGTAGCAATAGCAGTGGTTCAACTACCATGTAGGAAATACTTTCCGCTTTCTTCATCGCAACTCTTTTGGGCACTAATTCGCCTAAAACCAAGGTGAAATATGACAAAATCAAAGTAATCAAAAGGACAACTGCAACTTTCAATATATACGCACTTACCGGCAAATTATATTTTTGCAAAAACTCTAACAACGGCGTAGCAAAAGATTCGGCGGCAAAGGCACTCGCCAAAAAGCCCGCCAAAGTTATCCCGATTTGTATTGTTGCTAAAAATCTACTCGGTTCACTTAATAATTTAACCAATTTTCCAGCTTTTATATCCCCCTCAGCAGCTAATAATTTTATCTTGTTATCATTTAGAGAAATCAACGCAATTTCTGAGGCGGCAAAAAAAGCATTCAACATAATCAGAGCAATCAATAATAAAATTTCTGTAGTCAAAATTTAGCCTCCATTTTCTTCTATAATATAGCTAGAATCAACCTCCAGCTACTTTTTTTTGCAGAATAGCACATCCTATGAATTTTTTCAACTTTTATCATAATAATTACCGCTAATTATTCACCAGCAATTATATGAAAATATGTTGTAATGCTTAGTGGCAAAACTAGACATTACAACATATTATTAGCAAAACTATTTTATTAACTTGCAAGTGAAATACCAGTAAGATAAAGCCGCTAAAGCAAAACGATAGTAGGCAAAGGCTGCCAAACTGGATTTATTTAAAAATCTTAAAAACCAAACTATGGCTACATAAGATACTAAAAACGCTACCACAAACCCTACACTAATCATATATAAATCATTTCCCGAAAGAGCATGCATACTCTTTAGTAAATCATAAATACAAGCCACAAACATCAACGGTACTGCAATTATAAAAGAATAATCAGCCGCTGCCTTGCGCGAAATCCCCATAAACAGCGCTCCAGAAATCGTAGAGCCCGAGCGAGAAAAACCTGGCCATAACGCAAAAATTTGAAATAAGCCGACAAAAAATGCTTGCTTTAAAGTAATTTGCATAACATCTTCTGTATGTTTTCTTCCCCCAAAGCGCTCTGCCAACAGCATCATTACCCCGCCTGCAATTAAGCCAATGATTACTGTATACGGAGAAAACAAATACATTTTTATGGGTTTATGTAGCAAATACCCGATTCCCATTACCGGTACAATCCCCGCTGCTACATGCCAAACACTCAAACTATTATTTTTATCCCAAGCCTCGGCTGTAAAAAACCGCTGAAACTTATCTTTGTAAAAAAATATTACCGCCAAAATCGCTCCTAATTGTATGAAAACCTCAAAAACACTTGCCGCCTCATCATTATAGCCGATTAAGTTTCCCACCAAAATCATATGCCCCGTCGAAGACACAGGAATAAATTCTGTTAATCCTTCTACAATCCCGATTATTATCGCTATCAAAGTGTCACTCATTTTCATACCCCCAATTTTAAAAAACAACTATTTAATTATACTTTAGATAGCGAATATTCACAAGCGCTTCCCGCATTTTTCCTTAAATACTCCTCCATTAACTATTACTTATTTTTTCTGGGCCTGTTTTCTTTGTCTTTTTTGCAGATACATTTCTTGGTCAGCACGGGCCAAAATACTTTTAAGATCTTCATTGGTAATTTCCCCATATTCAGCAATCCCATAGCTTATATGCCAAGCATAAGGTTTAGTACTTTGTGCATTTAAGCGTTCTAGTTTTTGCACAATACGCTGTAAAACTACTTCAGCTATTGCTCGCGCACAATTATCCAAAATCAAAACAAATTCATCGCCACCATAACGAAAAACCACATCATGGCTCCCCAAATTGCCCCGAATAACTTTCGCAATTTGACGAATGTAGGCATCGCCTTCCTCATGCCCATAAGTATCATTTACATATTTAAGACCGTCAACATCAATAAAGGCCACGCTCAAAGGCTCGCTACTGCGATTTTCCAAAGCATTTTCCAAAAAATTCAGCCCCGACCTTTTGTTCATCAAGCCTGTCATATCATCAATACTGGCATATTTCCGCAAAATCTCCTCAGCTTCTTTTTGCGGCGTTATCTCTACTAAGCCTATAAGTACACCATATTTTTCTTCATAACTAATTATATTAGCCGAAAGCAAGGCCACTCTGCCACGGTGTTCCTTATCCAACAATTCAACTTCCACATTTTCTAAAATTTCACCAGCAATTATCTTTTCCCACAGCTGGGAAAATTGCTCTGGAGATAAATTTAAAGTATGCGCAAAATTCATATCTTGGCTTGCCGCTAGCGCATTTTTCAGTAAATTTTTCGCTAGATTGTTCAACCTAACAATTTTACAATCATCAATATCGACAAACAACATCGCTGCTGGAGCCGTTTCAAAAATTTTAAATAAATTTCTCCGACTAATTTCTACCTCTCGTAAAGCTAAACCGACCTGCTCCCAAGTTGGTCGGAAAATGAAGATAAATTCCAAACAAACGGTAATCAAGGCCACCAATAATATTAAACATTCTAACGACCTTATTTCGCCAATTTTATCACGTGATTCTTGGTCGTATTGAAAAACAATGGCATCCATCCCCCGCAAAAAGTCACCTTCGTTCGCTTGCATAATCTGCAAATAAGCAAATAGCTGGCGATGTTTTTCTAAACTATATTCTGGACCTAGTTCTAAAATATTCTGAGCCGTCTCAACCATAATTTGATAATTAGGTTCAATAAGCGCAAACATTTTTTGCACTTTAGAGCTGTTATCACCTGGTAAACCCATACTTTTATTGCCTTGTTGTAGTCCTTGATGCGATTGTTGCCACAAGCTCAAAGCTGTATATATTTCATAATGATACATCTCCCGCTGAGCACTATCACTACTAAAGTATAACCCCAGAGCAGCTTTATTAATTTTCTGGCTCAACATTCGTTGCCGTCCAGCAATATTAATCACCCGCGAATCATCTTGTTCAAATTTCAGGGCGCGTTGCAACATAACTTCACCTAAGATTAACATTATTACAATAATGCCCAAAGCTAAAATATAGCGTTGTTTTAACATTGTTACAATCATTTTTCGATTGCCTAGCCGCACCGTGTTCCCCTCCTTTTAAACAAATTTTTCCGCTGACAAAGTCCGCCACTAATTTTAGTATTTTCTTAATATTATATCAAATAGAACATTTGTCCACAATAATCTAAAACTAGTTGCTTTACAATCAACTTCTAGTTTTAGATTATCGTCAGCTTCTTAACTCCAGCATTTTTAGCACATAAAAAAAGCTAATTTCAAGCAAAGCTTAAAATTAGCTTTTCAGCATTTAAACTATACACTAATCGCCTAAGCAAATCCCTAGTTTTCTCGCAAAGCGTACCAATTCACCCTCAATATCCACAAACCGAGGTTTATCGGCCACACAATCAATTGGCACAGTTACTATGGCATCATCGCGTAAAGCCACCAAAACATTGGTTTTGCCTTGCTGATAGGCTTCAAAAGCGGCCACCCCATATCTAGTTGCCAAAACTCGATCATAAGGCGTAGGCGTTCCCCCTCTTTGCAAATAGCCTAAAACCGTACAGCGACTTTCAATTTTCAAGGCCTGCTCAATCATCTCCGCAACCTTATTACCCACTCCGCCTAGACGAATTTTCTCAAAACTATCTTCCACCAAACGAGCTACAGTCAGTTCTCCTCCTACTTCTGTTGCCCCTTCAGCTACAATAACCAGACTTGATTTTTTGCCAGCTCGACGGCGTTGTTCGATTGCCGCAAAAACCTTCTCGCGTTCAAAAGGTATCTCCGGAATTAAAATACAATCCGCTCCGCCGGCAACGCCCGCATGCAAAGCAATCCAGCCTGCATAACGGCCCATAACTTCTAAGACCATCACCCTATGATGAGAATCCGCTGTAGTTTTTAATCTATCTAGCGCTTCCGCCGCAACACTCATTGCTGTATCAAAGCCAAAAGTTCGTTCCGTACCACTGATATCATTATCAATGGTTTTCGGTACGGCAATTACTTGCACCCCAACTTTTGCTAGTTCGGAGGCAATCTTCAAGCTACCATCGCCGCCGACCGTGAACAACATTTTAATATTGTGCTTACGCAAATTTTCTATAACAACTTGATGTCGATCTTCAAAAACAATACCCTTAGCTGTATGCACAGCATAATGAAAAGGATTATCTCGATTAGTAGTTCCTAAGATTGTTCCACCCCGAGCCAAGATATCCGCAACATCTTCCAATTGTAACAATTTAAATTTATCCTCAATCAAGCCGCCAAAACCATCGCGAATCCCATAAATATTTAAACCGGCTTGCAAAGCACTCGTAACAATTGCGCGAATCACCGCATTTAAGCCTGGGCAATCTCCTCCTCCTGTTAAAATTGCTACACTTTCCTTTTCTCCCATTTTATCCCTCATTTCTAGTCCAAAGAGAATGTTTGCACTCCCTGCACATTATAACTTATTATTTGATTACTATGTTCCTTTTTAAAATTCAATTGTTCGTTTTCATAATATCCTGGCCAAGCAACAATCAACGGTTTTTCTTCACTGACTTTTTTAATTACTTGTAAAGCATCAATTCCTAATTCTGGGTTAAATAAGGTTTGGATTCGGTCTAACATTAAAACATCAGCATTATAATTATTTAAAATACTTTGCATTGCTTCTACAGCTTTAGCATTTTTCTCAGTCGGTAATACACCGTATAAATCATGTACGCTTACCAAATCACGACAATCTACATACCGCCACCGCTGAGTTCCTGCTAAATCACGCAATACTTGACTTTTGCCACTGCCTGGTTTACCAGTTACTATCACAAGCTTTTCTTTTACACCAGATAGTTGTTTTACACATGACACTAAATCTTCTTTTAAATTAGCCATTGCACTCATCCCCTTACTTAAATTTCAGCTTTACAGCCTTAGTTATTTAATTAAGTAATTCGACGATAGTGTTAAAACTCCTTTTAATTTTTCAAAATTAACTACAAAATATTTTCCACCCTAAAGGCGCTGTGCTAATAATTTGCACTAAAACGCAAACTGGATTAAGCAATAAAACCGCTTAATCCAGTTATAAATAGTCACCTTTGTTTAAACCAAAAAGCAAGAATAAATTTTTAATTACCTAAGCACTTAGTTCATATACTTAATTTAAACAAGGCGTTTCCACCAAACGCCTTGTTTAATTATAAATCTCGGGAATATTAACACACTTTGCTTATAATAATTCATTTAAGCGTAAATTACAAGCTTTTCACCAAAGATGTGTCTGCAGGCTTAAGCAAAACCGCGACTTCCACTTTCCTCCAAAAATATCCAAACCATACTCTAGCGGACCCAACATTTCTTTTTTTATTTTTTGAATATATTTCTCAGAAATTCGTTCTTCTCTTTCGCGGGACTGTCTAACTGATTATAACTTATTTTTCAAACCTATAGGCTGCAACAAAAAAAATGCGAAAACAGCCAAATTTGCCATCTTCGCATTTCTATTATTTTTTTAACCGCTAGCTTTTTTCTTCATACCTACAATACCCTTACAAGCACCATGCAAATCTAATTTATTCGCACTATCTTGTCCAACTACAAATTTCTCAATTTTCTTTTTCACACGTTGCAAAGCATTATCAATCGATTTTGCATGTCGATTAAGCTCCAAAGAGATTTCTTGATACGATTTGCCATCTAAATAACTAATTAATACTTGCCACTCTAAATCACTCAAAACCTGATTCATCTTATCTTCGATATCTAAAAAATCTTCCTGATTAATTAAAATTTCCTCTGGATCTGATTCGCGTGTATTTGTTACCACGTCCATCAAAGTCCGATCTGATTCTTCTTCATAGATTGGCTTATTCAGAGAAATATATGAATTTAACGGAATATGTTTTTGACGAGTCGCCGTTTTAACCGCTGTAATTATCTGACGCGTTACACAAAGTTCCGCAAAAGCCCGAAAAGAAGATAGCTTTTCGCTTTTAAAATCTCGAATTGCTTTATATAAACCAATCATGCCTTCTTGCACAATATCTTCTTTTTCTGCACCAATTAAAAAATAACTTCGTGCTTTAGCCCGCACAAAATTTTTATATTTGCTCAGTAGGTACTCTTGGGCAATTATATTATCATTTAGCCTTGCATCTAAGACAATTTCCTCGTCTGTCATATCTTCAAAGCTAGCAAAACTTTCTCGTTGAAATTCATTTTGCATTAGATCGCCTCCAACCAAACCCGACATTCTTTATCTTGTTACTAGATTATATAATAGCGCCTTAGTTATTACAAGTCTTATTTCCTAGTTCTTATCACGACGCATTTGTTCTAGTTTCGCAAGTACACCACTGTTAATCCGTCCCGCTAGTTCATTCCGCGCTAAACCATGTTTACCAGACGCTCGTTGTTTAATATCTAGTTGAGCGCGCGCATAATCTTCTTTAAGTTCTCGCACGGAAAATCGAAAAGCACCACTTCCTAAAATATTCTGTTGCTCCGCCCAATCATTGGTTACTACAAACACAACTTTTTTCAACTTCAAAAGCTCATAGACCTCTTTTTCAATATAGGAATCCGCTGTTAAACCATCTTGCGTAAATGCAACTTGTAGCTGTTGACTTATTTTTTGCACTGGCGCTACTCCAGGTAACACTATCCCTTGACCATCAAAAACTATAGTCGATTTAAAACCCTTAAACGAAACATAACTCGCCATCATTGTAATTAATTTTTCCCGCGCATGCTCTAAGCTTTTAATTTGCAACTCTTGTAATTGTTTCCAGCTATTGATGACGTTATAACCATCAATAAACAAGTACTCCGCTCCTAACATTACACCCTACTTATTAGCCAAAAGGCGTTGTCGAACAATATCAAAGGCCAAAATTCCGCAAGCTACCGAGGCATTTAAAGAAGTAATTTGACCGAACATTGGAATTTTCACTAAGATATCACATTTTTCTTTAACTAACCGACCTAACCCTTTACCTTCGCCCCCAATAACCAGAACAATCGGGCCCGTAAGATCACTAGCAAAATAATCTGCTGCTCCATCCATATCAGCGCCAACTACCCACAAACCCTGTTTTTGCAATTGCTCTAAAGTTTGAGCCACATTGCCAATCTGTACCACTGGTGTATGCTCAATTGCCCCAGCGGAAATTTTAGCCACTGTGCCTGTCAAAGGACAACTCCGCCGTTTAGTAATTAATACCCCATGCGCACCCGCAATATTGGCTGTCCGTAAAATCGCCCCAACATTTTGGGGATCTTGTAACTCATCTAGCAAAATCAAAAACGGCGCTTGGTTTTTCGCTTTCGCTAACGCTAAAACATCTTCTAACTCTGCATAATTTACTGGCGCAACTGTCGCTACTACCCCTTGATGTTTGACATCTTTCACTAAAGCATTGAGTTTACTAGCACTCACTTCTTCAATCATTACTTTTTTATCCCGCGCTAAAGCAATCAGTTCTCGAATACTCCCAGTACTTTGCCCTTGTTGGACAAACAATTTATTAATGCTACGTTCGCTTTTTAAAGCTTCTAATACGGCGTTACGACCAGCCAAAAACTCACTCATCTTTTCACTTCCCTATTTGTAAAATTTATCAGTCTAATAATTTACTAAATTGTTCCCTAACCTGAAGTTGCTGCCCACAAGTTAGCTTACCTTCACGACATTTTCCCCAAACACAACTAGGCAAAGCTTTTTCGTACAAAACTGGCGACAGTTTCCGCAAACAAATTAATTTTTTTATAGCCAATTCTCTAATTTCCCACTGCGCATTCCGACAAGTTCGATCCGCCAACATTGAAATATCCGCCCGTGCGTTGGTAGACATCACTATTTTCAGTTGTTCACAATTAAGCAAGAAAAACAGTGCCGTTGCCTTATCATATTTTTGCAGAAGCTGAGCTCTAAAAGTTTTTATTTCGGCCACTAATTGCAAAAATTCCTCGGCAAAAGGCGAAGTTGCAATTGTTGACGGTATTTTTACGGCGCGTTGTAAATCTGTTACTAAACTTTCTAACGGTTCCCGATAATTCGCAGTTAAACGGTGTCGTAGTTGCTGATGGTAAGTAACCAAGCTACACATCATTCCTACAGTAACTCGCGCTTGTTCAGCAATGCTATCATGACCATAACTTAAAACTCGCTCAACTACACCTTGAGCTTTCTGCGGAGCTTCCGCACCCCATCTAGTAATAGCTGCACTCGGTGGCTGTTGCATTGTACTAGTTAAAGCTCCAAAACCAACCTTCATATCAAGATCAGAAAAGGTCTCCAACAATATTAAATTGTTTTCTGGGCTAAGCAACTGCAAATAAGCCGCATAATATTGGCCCACTAAATTATTATCAACTTGTTGATAATGTTGCTGCACTAATTCCGCAATACTAGAGGGCAAAAGCTTGAGTAATTGCCCTAACAAATCCGCAAAAATTAACCGATAATCAGGTTTATTTAGTAAATTCACGAAATCTATCAATTTATCGCCAGCCAAAGCTACACAAACATTAGTTTTTACCGCCAAGGGCAAAATATATCGTGCATCTTCAATTGGAATACCATATTCATAATTCTCTAGTTTAGGGCGTCCTTTAAATTCTCCCTGTTTCATTTGTGACATCTGTTGATATAAAGCCAAAGTTCTTTTAATTAAATTTTCCGCATTAAGGCGATCTGTTGCTTCTAACTGTGGCAATACGTAGCCTTGGTCTGTCACGGTAACATAACGCTGGCTTTGCTGTACATAGGAGTCTTTCAACTCGCAAACCAAAGTACTTTGCAAACGATTCAATTCTTCCATTACAAAAGATATATTAACTGTTTTCAGTAGTTCTCTTAAATCAGGCTCACTTAAGCTGTTGATGTTATTAGCTTGCAACCATTTAGCTAGTTTTTCTAAACCAGTTGCCTCAAAGTTTTCTATTTTCATGAATTTACCTCCGTTAGGTATTATCGTAAAACACAATCACCGCTATCTATTATATAACAGCCGCACAATTCTGCAAACAGCTACCGTTTCCTAAAAAAATACTCGTTCTATAATGCCGTGCATATACAACGAGTATTCTTCTTATTTCTTATTTCTTATTTTTTTCTTGTTCGTCGGCAACCATTTTTTCAGCAATTGCGCTAAACACTTGTGCAAATAATTCGTCTAAGCGTTCATACTCAGCTTGCAAAAACAAGTAGCCAAACAATGCTTCCAACGCTGTACTTTGGCGATACTCACGCACTGAGGCGCTTTTAGGCACAGTAGATTTGGCATTGCGACCCCTTCTAGCTATAGCCTGTTCGGTCTCCGTAAGCGTTTCTGCGAGTTTATCAAAAGCATGTGATTGCATTACGGCCGAAACCATCTTAGCACCTACGTCATGCAAAACCCGTACCTTGTTTTTTTCTCTTTCGAGTAACCGCAACCTTACATACAACGCAAAAACAGCATCACCAATATACGCCAACACTAAAGGATGCATCGTCGCAATTTGTTGTTCTGCAGCCACTTGTGGTAAATCCATAGTTGTAAGTAGTTGCTGTTTTAAAGTTTTATATTGTTCGAATTTCACGCTTTTTTCCACCGTACTCCTTGACGAGTATCTTCCAAAATAACGCCTGCGGCCTGCAAGGTATCACGAATAGCATCTGCCTGTGCATAGTTTTTCTCTAATTTTGCTTGAGCCCGGCAAGCAATCATTTTTTCTACTAATTTACCTAAAGCATCTTGTTCTTCAGTGGCTACAGTCGTAGTGTTGTGTTCTAACACCCCAATAATACTTGTCATGAGTTGCCAAGTTTTAGCCAATAGATCTACCACTTTACCATCAACCGGCTTCCCATTCTCAACTTCTTGCTTGTATTTATTAATTTCTCGCGCTAAAGCAAACAAATGGCTAATTGCCAAAGCCGTATTAAAATCATCATCCATGGCCGCTAAAAATTCACGGCGCAATTCCGCGGTAATTTTTTCATAAGTCAGTGCCTCAGTGCTTAAGAAATCTCCAGTTAAAGTTTGTAACTCCAGCAAATTGCCTTGCGCGATTTCCAACCGTTCTAAACTTTTAGTGCTTTCTGTCAAGCGGGCATCACTAAAATCTAGCGGGCTACGATAATGCGTAGACAAAATAAAGAAACGCACTACTTCCGGACGGTAATGTTGCAAAATATCAAGCACTAAAAAGAAATTACCTAAGGACTTAGACATTTTTTCTTCATTTACTGTTATAAAACCGTTATGTAACCAATATTTCACAAACGGCACACAACCGGTACAAGCCTCGGATTGTGCAATCTCATTTTCATGATGTGGGAAAATCAAATCACTACCCCCGCCATGAAAATCAAAGCTACCACCAAAATATTTTGTGGACATTGCGGAACATTCAATATGCCAACCAGGTCGACCAGCTCCCCAAGGGCTAGACCAAGATGGTTCGCCAGGCTTAGCACTTTTCCACAGCGCAAAATCCATCGGGTTTTGTTTGCGCGTATCAACATCAACCCGCGCTCCCGCTTGCATATCTTCTAAGCTGCGACCACTAAGTTTACCATAATCCGCAAAAGCTTCTACCTTAAAATATACATCACCCTCAAGTTCATAGGCAAAACCTTTTTCGATTAAGGTAGCTACCATAGCAATTATTTCTTGCATATGCGTAGATACCTTAGGATAAACATGAGCCCGTTTTACATTTAATTTATCCATAACTTCAAAATAAGCTTGAATATATTCACCCGATACTTTATCCCAGCTACTTTTTTGTTCATTAGCTTTATTAATTATTTTATCATCAACATCGGTAAAATTTTGTACGTGCGTAACATCATAGCCCAAAAATTCTAAATATCTGCGAAATACATCCCAAGTAACAAAGGGGCGAGCATTACCAATATGCGGATGATTATAAGGAGTAACTCCACAAACATACATATTTACCTTGCCTGGTTGAACACTCTCAAAAACTTCTTTTTGTTTACTCAAGGTATTATATACTTTTAACGCCATCAAAGCACCTCCGAAAGCTTATATTTTTTTCATGCTACCATTTATGCGCTCAATTGTTCTGTTCAAGCCAAATAAAGGGATAATTTGGGTTAAATCAGGCCCATGCATATTGCCTGTTAAAGCCACACGAATTGGCATATATACTTTTTTACCGCCTAATTTAGTTTCTTTTACCGTGGCTTTTAAAGCTTGTTGTACCGCCGCCGCTTCCAAAGTTTCCGCAGCTTGTAGTTTTTCTAAAAATAATTCTATCACCGCCGTCGCTGTATCTTCTTGCAACACAGCTTGTGCTTCGGCATTTTCAAATTCAAATTCATCCGTAAAGTACATAGAAATTTGTTCTGGCACTTGGCTAAGATAAGTTATATATTCTTGTGACATCAAAATTACTTTTTTAAGCCAGGCTAAACGTTCTGGACTTTCTTGTTCCGTTGCATAGCCCGCAGCTATTACATAAGGCATACTCCAAGTACAATATTCCTCCGGATTTAAAGCCCGAATATACTGTTGGTTAATCCAATTTAATTTATCTACATCAAAAACAGCAGGATTTTTGGCAACATGTTCCATCGAAAATTCTTGAATCAATTCTGCTGTACTAAACAACTCTTGCTCGCCACTTGGAGCCCAGCCTAACAGCGCTAAGAAATTCACCAAAGCTTGTGGCAAATAGCCCAATTGACGATATTGATCTACCGAAGTCGCCCCGTGACGTTTGCTCATTTTTGTACGATCTTTGCCTAAGATTAAAGAAATATGCCCAAAAACTGGCAAAGGTAATTGTAATGCTTGATATATTAACACTTGGCGTGGCGTATTAGATAGGTGTTCTTCAGCGCGAATTACATGCGTAATTTTCATTAACGCATCATCGATAACTACCGCAAAATTATAGGTAGGAATTCCATCGGATTTCACAATTACAAAATCACCAATACCATTAGACTCAAAGACAACATTGCCACGTACTAAGTCGGCAATCACGATATCTTGATTAGCTGGCACCTTAAAGCGAATCGTTGGTTTACGACCTTGAGCCGCTAACTCTGCTTGTTGCTCTGGTGTTAGATTGCTGCAAACGCCCGCATAACGTGGAGTTTCCCCCTTATCAGTAAACGCTTGGCGTTGCGCCTCTAATTCCTCATCACTACAATAGCAATAATAAGCTTTGCCTGCCGCAACTAATTGTTGCGCATATTGTCGATAAGTTTCTAAGCGTTCAGTTTGTTTGTAAGGGCCATAAGCACCGCCTACATCAATCCCTTCATTCCAGTCCATGCCCAACCATTTTAAAGCCGCTTTGATATTATCTTCCGACTCTTGGCTAGAGCGTTCTCGATCTGTATCTTCAATTCGTAACACAAAATCGCCACCAGTTTTTTTGGCCAACAACCAATTAAAGAGTGCTGAACGCGCTCCACCAATATGAAATGGTCCTGTTGGACTAGGGGCAAAACGTACACGCATTTTTTCCATTACTAAAATCCTCCTAAAAATCCACTAAATTATTTTTTCAACACAGTCGCAACTGCTTGCGCTGCCATCCCTTCACGTCGCCCAACAAACCCCAATTTTTCGGTCGTTGTAGCTTTAATATTTACAAAGTCAATGTCAATCTGCAACGCTTGGGCAATATTAGCGCGCATCATTTGTTTATAAGGTGCTAATTTAGGTTGTTCCGCCATTACTAGCGCATCCACATTGCAAACTTGATATCCAGCTTGACTAATGATTTTGTGCACACATTTTAATAAATATAAACTGGATACATCCTTATATTGCTCACTCGTATCTGGAAAGTGATCCCCGATATCACCGAGAGCACACGCTCCCAGTATCGCATCTTTGATAGCATGCAACAAAACATCAGCATCAGAATGTCCCGCTAAACCAAATTCATAAGGAATTTTAACTCCCCCTAAAATCAACTCTCGCCCTGGAACTAAGGCATGCACATCATAACCTTGCCCCACACGAGCCACCGGACAAATAGTTTGCGCTGATTTTTCTTGCATAAAAGCTTGCGCAACAATCAAATCATCTGGGGTTGTAATCTTAAAATTACGAGATTCTCCATTAACTACAGCCACTCGCACCCCTAATCGCTCTACTAAGCTAGCATCATCCGTACCCAGAAAGCCATCTTTTTTAGCTTGCTCATAAGCTTGTAATAACAATTCCTTAGTAAATACTTGCGGGGTTTGGGCCGCATACAACCCGTTACGTTCCAAAGTGCTGTCCACAAACTGCTCTTGGACGCGTTTAATAGTATCCTTGCACGGCACCGCTACAATCGCTGCATTAGTTACCTGCGCTACTGCTATACATTGAGAAAATATCTCTTTGGTAATAAAAGGACGAGCCCCATCATGCACTGCTACATGCGTAATATTAGGTTTCAGAAGTTTAAGTGCACTAAATACTGAGTACTGGCGCTCGCTGCCACCAGCTAAAACTTGCCAGGCGATCTCGGGAAAAGTGTCTTGATATTTTTGCAATAACTCTTTGGTAGGTTCAACATCTTGTGCTCCCACTACCACAAATACGGTGCCCACATACTCACATTTAGCTATATTTTCTAAAGTATGGATTAAAATAGGTTTACCAGCAATTTCAATAAAAACTTTGTTCATACCGGCTTGCATCCGGGCACTTGAACCTGCTGCTGGTATAACTACTGCTAGTCTCATATTTTCTCGCTCCTTACACTTATTTTAGTTTGGCAAATATCATCCGACCAGCCGCAGTTTGTAAAGCTGTAGTTACAATTACTACAAGATCCTCACCTAAAAAGCGTCTTGCACCTTCAATGACAATCATGGTCCCATCTTCCAGATAAGCTACGCCTTGTCCTGGTTCTTTACCCTCTTTGGACACATGAACACGCATTTCCTCACCTGGCAAAACCAATGGCTTAACCATATTAGCCAATAAATTAATATTCAAAACTCTTACACCTTGTAATTCTGCTACTTTATTCAAATTAAAATCATTAGTTACCACGGCCCCACCCATTACCTGAGCTAACCTCACTAACTTAGCATCAACTTCCGTTAAATCATCAAAATCTGTGTCTTCCACATGAATTTGGAAAGCTTTATCCTTTTGCATTTCATTAAGGATATCTAAACCGCGACGCCCACGATTTCTTTTTAACGCATCTGAAGAATCTGCTATTTTCTGTAACTCTTCTAACACAAATTTCGGTACTACAATAATCCCTTCGACAAAACCAGTTTTACAAATATCGGCAATCCGTCCATCAATAATCACACTAGTGTCTAAAATTTTGTACATACAAAACCCTTGCGCGCATAGTTCTTTGGGGTTAGTCGCCTTATTAATACCTAAACTTTGGATTAACTTATCCTTAAAACCACCTTTAGGCAACAAAGCAGGCAATATTTCTAGTACATCATTTTTCTTGCGTAGAGCCACTTTTAAACCAGTTATCCCCAAAATAATACTAACAAACAGGGGCAAATATCGTCCAACAATCGGTACACGTGACACTGGTTCTCCGATTAAATTAGCCAACAATAAGCCAATAAACATCCCTAAAGATGCCAACAAAATATCTACGGTAGGTACTTTTGCTAATACCGCAGTACTAGCCTCTGTATAATGGATAATTCGAGCTATGCCAATTGGTGCTAATATATAGCCTATAAGTCCAAATAAAATGCCGCCACCTAACATCGATAGTAAGTTTAAAATTGTAAAACCAAACACGCCAATATGTAAGAATTCCAAATCTATTAGGGGCATTATTAGGGGTGTTAAGTAATTTGCAAAAATTACAAAGCCCACTACGGAGAACAAACCAATAACCGTAAATCTTAATACTTTCTCTAACATAGACAACCCTCCTTTTTATGTATCTAAAAAAACCACTAAAACTCCCACCTCTTATCTGTAGGGGGAGTTTTATATAGTTGATAACTAACTAGAAATTTTATCTAACCATTCCTGCATATCATGATAGTCACGTTTGCAGACCAAGGATAATTCACTTAGCAAAATCTGTCTGCCGGTGTTTAAAATCCGTCTTTCACCCGTTGATATTTTCTTATGTCGTTCTTTTTGAATAAGAATATTCACCACCGTAGCCACTTGATAAATATCTCCAGACTTAATCTGTTCAATGTACAAATTAGAGCGTTTATTCCAATTTACCATCGGCTCTTTAGTCAGCTCTTTATTTTGTAAAATCTCTTCAATAACTCGCAATTTATCTTTACTAATTATTTCACGCAAACCTACATGTTCAACGTTTGTCTCGGGAATCATAATGATCATGCTACCTACGACCATTTGTACAATTAGATACTTACTATCTTTATTGTTCACATGTTTATTTTCTACACTAGTTATAACCCCAGCACCATGCATAGGATAAACAACCTTATCTCCTATATCAAACATTGTGTTGTTACCCCCTTGTAAAAATAATTGACTAGCTTAATATTAGCATACCCGAGCATTCTGTCAAATTTTGTATTATACCATGCCATTACTAGCTTGTCAAATACTCTAACGGTTTCGTGGAAAAATTTTCCGTAAAGCCTCTTCTAGGTTATCTACAGCAAATACTCCCGACATTTTACCTATTTCTGATAAATTTGCGGCTGGAACTATAAATTTTTTAAAACCCACAGCCTGTGCTTCTTTAAGTCGTTTAGCCAAATGCGGTACCCGCCGTACCTCTCCCGTCAGCCCCACTTCGCCTAAAACTAATACATCTTGTTCAATCTCAATATTTTTAAAACTAGATACCAATGCCGCTATAACCGCTAAATCCGCCGCGGTTTCCGTAATTTTCAAACCACCCACAACATTGATGTAGGCATCTTGCATCCCCATATCAATTCCTTGGCGCTTATCTAAAATTGCCAACAGCATATTCACTCGATTATAATCAAAACCTACTGCCGTACGCCTGGGCATTCCAAAAGGAGTTTGCGCTACTAACGCTTGGAACTCTACCAATAATGGTCGGTTACCTTCTAAACAAGCTGTTACTACCGCCCCAGCCACCGCTTGTTTGCGTTCTTGTAGAAACAGCGCCGCAGGATTAGGAACTTCCTGCAAGCCTTGTTCAGTCATCGCAAAAATTCCTGCCTCATCCGTTGTGCCAAAACGGTTTTTCAAGGCTCTAAGTACCCGAAAAGAATAAGAACGTTCCCCTTCAAAGTGCAAAACTACATCTACCATATGCTCCAACAATTTCGGGCCAGCAATATTGCCTTCTTTAGTTACATGTCCAATAATCAGCACCGCAATCCCACTAGTTTTAGCAAATTTCAAGAGTTTTGCCGTACACTCTCTTAACTGTCCCACACTGCCTACCGATGAAGCAATTTCTTCATTATACATTGTCTGAATAGAATCAATTACTAATATCTGGGGTTGCAATTGTTCGGCTTGCAACAAAATATTACTCAATAGCGTTTCCGTCATAATAAACAACTCCGAGCCCGCTTCCCCAATTCGGCGCGCCCGCATCTTCGTTTGCATTTCCGATTCTTCCCCAGAAACATAAAAAACTCTTTGCCCAGCCATACTAAATTTTATCCCGGCATCTAAAACTAGCGTAGATTTACCAACTCCAGGATCGCCCCCCAAAAGCACCAAACTGCCAGGTACAATTCCACCACCTAGCACCCGATCAAATTCAGCAATCCCCGTAGGCAAACGTTCCACGCTCCCAACTTGAACTTCAATCAATTTTCTCGGTTTTGCCGCATTAGCAGTAAGGTAACCAGTGGTTACCTTACTCGCTTGCTCAAGCTCTTCTACTAAACTATCCCAGGTTTGACATTCAGGACATTTCCCCTGCCATTTGCTCGTATTATAGCCACAGTTTTGACACACAAATTTTGTTTTTATCTTTGCCATATTTCCCCCTAGCCTTTTGCCCTACGCAAACCATCCTGCCCCTGTCTCTACTTTTATACTTGGGCAAAAGACAGCTTGCCTTCTTGGCAATCAACCTGTAAGGTTTTTTTACTCTGCAATTCACCTTTTAATAATTTATCACTCAATTCATCTTCTAATAAACGCTGAATAGCGCGACGCAACGGCCTAGCTCCATATTTTAAATCTTTGCCATTTTTAATAATTTCTTGATAAGCAGCATCCGTCAACTCTAACTTAATCTCTTTTTCAAGTAATCTCGTCTGCAACTGTTTAATCATCGTTTTCACAATATTAATCAAATCTGTATCCTGCAACGAATCAAAGACAATAATATCATCAATCCGATTTAAAAACTCTGGTCTAAAAAGTTTCCGTACATCTTCTAACACTAATTTTTTCACATTACTTGCCGCTTGTTGCGAACTTTCCGTAGCAAAACCCAAGCGCCGTCCCTCGGAACTTTTAAAATGATTAGCCCCAATGTTACTAGTCATAATTATTACCGTATTTTTAAAATCAACAATCCGACCTCGACTATCTGTCAACCGACCATCTTCCAAAACTTGCAATAAGACATTAAATACATCAGTATGTGCTTTTTCAATTTCATCAAATAAAACTATTGAATAGGGTTTGCGTCGAATAGCCTCAGTTAACTGACCGCCATCTGCATAGCCTACATAGCCAGGAGGTGCTCCCAACAAACGAGAAACTGTATGTTTCTCCATATATTCCGACATATCAAAACGCACAATGCTATTTTCATTGGCAAACAGTACCTCTGCTAAAGCACGTGCTAACTCAGTTTTCCCGACTCCAGTTGGTCCCAAAAACAAGAATGAGCCGATCGGACGTTTAGGATCTTTAATTCCTGCCCGCGCCCGTCTTATCGCTTTAGACACCGCCTGCACTGCTTCATTTTGACTGATAACTCGTTCATGCAACCGCGCTTCTAAGTTTAACAGACGTTCACTTTCACCTTGCGTTAAACGCGTAACTGGTATTTTAGTCCAAGCCGACAAAACATTGGCAATCAATTCCGCGTCTACCTTAGAATTCTTGCGATTATCTTTATGTTGCAAGCCTTGTTCTTTTTCTAACTTTTCTTGCAAGGCCAAAACCTCATCCCGTAATTTCGCAGCTTGTGCAAAATCCTCAGCTTTAACAGCCCGCTCTTTTTCCTGTTGTTTACTCTCAATCTTGCTATGTAAAGCTTTGACTTTAGGACTTGGCAAACAACTTTTAATTTTGGCTCGTGCACAAGCCTCATCTAACAAATCAATCGCCTTATCTGGCAAACTGCGTTCGGTCAAATAGCGTTCTGATAGCTGTACAGCACTTTCAATTGCTTGAGCTGTAATCTGCACATTATGATATTTTTCATAGCGCTCTTTCAAGCCCTGCAAAATCTTCATACCTTCTTCGACAGTCGGCGCGGTAATCTGCACTGGTTGAAACCTGCGCTCTAAAGCTACATCCCGCTCAATATAGCGTTTATATTCGTCTAAGGTGGTTGCTCCCACTACTTGAAATTCCCCCCTAGCTAAAGCAGGTTTCAAAATATTAGCAGCGTCTACCGAGCCTTCCGAACCACCAGCGCCTATTAAGCTATGAACTTCATCAATAAACACAATTATATTTCCAGCTTCTTGAACGCCCTCAATAATATGTTTTAAGCGTTCTTCAAACTCACCACGGTACTTTGTCCCAGCAACCAAAGAACCAATTTCCAAGGAAACAATTACCTTATCCAACAAAAATTCCGGGACATCTTTAGCCACAATGCGTTGCGCCAACCCCTCCACAATAGCCGTTTTTCCCACGCCTGGTTCACCCAAAAGAATCGGATTGTTTTTAGTCCGGCGACATAAAATTTGGATTACTCGTTCTAGTTCGTTCTCGCGACCAATTAACGGGTCAATTTTCCCGGCTTGGGCCAATTTATTTAAATTACGCCCAAAATCACCTAAGCGTTCTAGAAAGTCAGCTTTATAATCATAAGCTTGCAAGAAGTCTTCTAAAGGATTATTTTCTAAAAACTGTTCGCCAAATTTTTCCACACTCTCTAAGGTAACATCAAAATCATCTAAAATTTCCACTACAATATTATTACCCTCTAATAATATTGCAATAAACAAATGAATTACATCTACTGATTTTTCTTGCTGCTTAATTGCTTCTTGAGCTGCAATCATAAATACATCATTGATTTTATTGCCAAAAGTTACCTTACCGCCTTTACTACCTTCGCGAATAACACTTAAGATACTTTCCTTTAATTCCGCAATATCTATTTTTAAGTCTCGTAAAATTTTCTTTACGATATTTTCTTCATCCAGTAACATTGCCAAAAACAAATGTTCCACTTCCACGTGTGAATGCTTAAAGCGTGCACATTCTTGTTCCGCAATTTTTAAAATTCTTTCCGCCTCTGGCGTAAGTCTAGTATACAATTAACTACACCTCCTTAAATACGTCACGCACTAATGTCGCGCGTAATTCATCTATATTAATTTTACTGCCATATTGTGCTTGGATATGCCCGTCGCGAGCTTGTACCATCAATTTTTTCAAGGTTAACCACTCAACACTAGTAACAATCTTTAAATCTATCCCAATCCCCACATAGCTTAGTAAGCTTAACATTTCTGCCGCACTAAGTCTGCGTGCATACTTCAATAAACCAATCGCTCGCCAAACATAATTTTCCACGATATTATTGGCTTTAGAATACAAAACATTGCGCATTTGTTTTTCCCGGCGGACAAAATCTTTGGCAATTCCCGTAACTTTATTGATAATTTCTTGTTCATTTTCCGTGAAGTTCGGTAAATTACGTAATACATATAAATTGCCTAAGGCATGTTTGTGATCGTCTTTATATAGCCTAGTCAGTTCTAAACCTAATTTACCCAGTCCCTTAACTATTTTTTCAATTTTTTCCATCCCCACTAAAGCAGGCAAATGCAAAACTACGCTGGCCGTCAAACCCGTGCCCACATCAGCTATTCTTTTGGTTAGATAGCCATATTTATTGCTAAAAGCATATTCGACTTGTTCTTCCAATAAATCATCTAATAAACTAATTTGCGGATAAAGCTCTTGTAATTTCAGACCTACGGCAAAATTGCGAATTCGAATATGATCTTTATAATTCAGCAAGATATTGCTATTAAACTCTGAGCTAGTATATAAAGACATAACATCTGTCGCCACAGTCAATTCTGGCGACCAACAATGTTTTTCATAAAGCACATCTTTTTCTAATTCCGTTAGCTCATCCATTTCCCAAGCCGTATAGCCTTGCGTCTGCAAAACGTCTAAAGCCACGCTTAAACGTTCTTTGACTTCTAACATTTGCTCTCTGTTGGCAGTATAAGGCAAGGGTAGGTTTTTAATATTTCTTACTAACTTTAAACTACTAGACAACACCACTTCTTGATTTTCGGAACTAACTCCCGCCAACCATGCAGGTATTTTTTGTATTTCTCTTTTTTTCATATTTTACCTCGTTTACTTTCAGCCGTACTGTTATTGTTGCGCCTGTTGCAAGCTTTTAATCTCAGCCTTCAGTACCCCGGCTTTCTCATATTCTTCTTTTTTAATGCTTTCTTCAAGTTTCTTCTCTAAAATCAATAGTTTTCGTTCTATGTTATCTTCTGCGCGTGACCGTTTAGGAATTTTTCCCATATAGTTAGCAAAAATATTTTCTGGTAACATTTTTTCAATATCTGCCGCAAAAATCTGATAGCAATGGCCACAACCAACACTCGCGCTTTCTAAGACTTTTTCTAAACCGGTGCCGCAAACTGGGCAATCTTCCATAACCTCTAACTTATATTCTTTAGTTTGTGTTTCTATTTTGGCCACCTCCCTTGGTGCAACTTGTTTTCTTATTTGTAGTGCCTGATCAACAAACTGCTGAAATTGACTATCTTGTTTTAACATTTGCGATACTTCTTCTTTTTTCAGCGCGCATTCCAAGCACAAAATTTCTTCTATTTTTTTATTATTGACAATACTAGTCATAAAAACTTCAGCTGGATTTTTATGACATTTACTGCATAACATATTTCTCAAATCTTTCATTTTTATCACCCCGATAATTTTACTATATGCACAAGAGCTCCTTTTACCCAATCTAACTGTGCCTTACTACATGTTTCTTGCTTTAATAGGTCTTGTAGTGCCCGCAACACGTGTATTTGACATTCGCTTAATTCTTCGGCAACTAACAACTCCTGTAATATCTTTTTCAAAGCTTCTTGTTCCAGCTGCAAGTCTTCGGCTAATTCACTATTTTGCCGTGAAATTTTCACAAAGCCACCCGAACCCCGTCTAGATTGCAAACAAAAACCTTTAGCCGCCGTAAAGCGACTTTGCAATACATAACTGATCTGCGATGGTGCGCATTTTAACTGTTGTGCTAACTGATTACGACTTAGCAAAATATCTTCGTGTTCGGCAGCCGCTAACTGACATAAAATAAACTCTTCAATAATATCAGCTATTTTTCTCCCCAACTTCACCCCTCCTATCAGTTCGCTGCTTATATTATATTTGACTTTTTGACTTTTCACAAGTAAAAAACGCCACGACACAAAAAATTTACAATTTTTCTAAATAACCTTTTATTCTCCTTAACCATTTTCAAGCTAGTATCTCACAACAAAATCGAATTAACGACCTCTTAATTATCAAAAGCAGGTAAATATTACTATTTCATCTTAATTTCAACCTAATATTTTCAGTTTAGTAGTTAGAAAAAATCAGTTTATTTGTAGAAGGCATACCTACAAAATATATCTATAAAAAAGTAAGCTTGCTCAGAATAATTCTAAGCAAGCTTACTAAAAAAAGAGGAGAAAATAATATATGTAAAGGTTAGAGACTGTCTTCCAGCTCTTGTAAACAGCTCTTGCCTAAACTTTTTGCTAACCATTCATAGCGCAGTTGCGCAAAATTTTCTTGTTTTGCAGCCCCACACTGCACATCCTGCCAATAAAGTTCAATAGAGGCATCGGACCAACTTTGCAACTCCGACTGTGCATATTTTTCGAAAAGCTCTACTGTTTGAGCTTCGCGCTTAATTAATTTCGGGTAATTTTTACTCAAAGCATCCATCCATTGCATTTCTTGTTCTACAATTTTCCCAATCAAGGGATTTTCTTTAAGTGGTGCTATCTGCCCAGCAATCAAAGCATATTTTTCCATTAGCGGATTGCGCCCATAACGTTCGGCTATTTGCAAATCATTTAGCCAACTCTGTAAAGTTTGCTCACTAAGCACAACATAAGTCATCTGACGCATTCTTTTAAACGCTGGCAAGGTGTTGGCTGGTACTGGTTCTGCCGTATGCAAAGCCTGTAATAGTTTCGTTTCTTTTGCTACTATTTCGGTTAAAAGATCTTTTTTATTCATATCCACCCTCCATATTTTTATTTTTTTGAGCAAATTCTTATCATTCACCTTCTAAACTTCTAGAATTGCGAGTTTTTTCTTAGCTAATTTTTCCACTTCTTTCAAATTTGCAAAACCTAATCTCTTATATAAATTTTCATAACGCTTTTTAACTAAATTTATCCCGGCTAATTGAGCCATTAACAAATCTTGATAATACAACTCCAAAGTTTGCGCGGAATAGGTTGACCACTCACTTATCGCATAGTTCAAAAAACGATCCTGTTGTCCCAACAAATTAGGAAATTCCGCTTTCAAATCTTGTAACCAAGTATTTTCGGTAACCGCAATAAAATCTAAATACTGATGTGGAGTCACTTGTGGCCAAAGATTATCCATCCGCGCATATTTCTCTAAAATCAAATTTCGGCCTTCCAGTTTGGCACGCTGTAAATCTTGCAAATAGGAACGTAAGGTTTCCGCACTTAAAACACTGTGGCTCATATTGCGCATACACCTAAATGTCGCCAATGCCTGCTGGCACCAGGCCGGTTCTTGTTTAGCGGCATTTACTTGCACAAACATTTCCTCTTCCAAGACAACTATCGCCTTAATTAGTGTTTCCCGCTCATCCATCACTCTCACCTACTTGCTGTATAATTTTATTTGCTAACTCAGAACCTAGCAAGCTGCTACCAACTACATTAAGATGCAGCCCATCGCTACCCAAAATCTGTTCTCCCAACTGTTTGCTAAGATTATACCAATCTAATAAAATTGTTTTTAGTTGTTCAGACAGTTCTTGTAAACAATTATTATAGGTTTGTGTACGCTCATAAGCCTCTGGATTACGCCAATACTGATTTTCCGACACCCACGGAATATTTATTAAAATCACTTGTACAGCAGAATTTTCTCGGCGACAATACGCGACAAAATTTTTGATATTGGCACGATATTCCGCTAAATTTACCCATGGATCACAGCCTTGTAAAAAAGGATATCGTGGCGCCCCCCTCTTAACTGTAGCCGGCCACAAATCTGCCAAGCCTAATTGAATAACAATATAATCAGGTTCTAAAAACCGCACTTGCATCGGCATATCAACTTGCAAACAAGTTGTAACTTGAGCGTGTTCCGCCAAGGTTAGTAGAACAATATCTGTGTTTAGGTTGTTATGTAAATTGCGGCGCAACTGTTCGGGATAAGTTTGTAAATATTTCAATTCTACCTGCGCGGATTTTACCGCTAAACGTGGTAAAGCATAGCTATCTGCAATCAGCAAAATTTTTATTTGTTTTCCCAAGATAGGCTCCCCACTTTCTTCTTTTTATTTTTTCACAAATATGTTATAATAAAAATTTGTGTTGTTTTCTTGTTTATGTTATAATTTTCTCAACAACTTATTAAGATGATGAGAGGAGATGTTCCCATGTTACTCGAAAGAAACTTTTCTTTTAGCATAACTGACAAGGCTCGTAAATACATTGCCGCGCGGGGCAAAGGTGCCGCTCGGCTCTATATTAACACCCACATCCACCAAGGAGCAGGAACTGTCAAAATCAACCTCACCGCCGATGCTGAACTCGGAGCACCTACGGAAAACCTCGAAGAATTCGACTGTCAACAAAATGGTGATGTTTGTCTGTACGTGCACGAATCGGTTTATAAATATGCCGACGCTAACGAGGGTCTTATTGCCTTCGAATCCGGCTTTTTATTCACCGGCTTGGTTTTAAAAAAGATTTTAGTAAATAACAAACGTTAATCTAATCACCACCCTAACCATCTAACATAGCCAAACTAAATTTTTAGGAGCTAAGTGTTAAGCTAACCAGTTTAACACTTAGCTTTTTAAATTATCTTATCCTAAATATTAAGTTCTAGAGTCGTGTTCTCCAAACTTGTGGTTTTAAAAATTCCTAGGCAAAAACCAGTCAATAGCTATATAAACCATCTAGAACTTCAAGCACTTTATAAGTCAAAGTCAAAATATCCATTAGTCTATCTCCTTAGTTTCCGCCTTACTTATATCGGTCTACAAAATCTGCTGCGTAGCCCCTAGTTCTCTTTTGCAAACAAGAGCAGCGAAAAACACGCTTACAGATTTATATTTTTAGCTACGCACTATAAATACTCAGTATTTCATTTAATCTACTAACTGCATTTATCAGTCTAACTGTACTCTACTTTATGCTCATTTTATCTAAGTTGAGCTTGCCCAACTTCTACAGGTTTTTCTTCGGGAACTTTAACAGTTAGCGGCATTAGAAAAGCTACTACCGCTGAAATTGCAAAAGCTACCATCGCAAATTTAATTGAAGCAGAAAAGTTACCAGTGCTATCTGCCAAATAACCACCCATAAAACTACCTAGAGCTGGCCCAATTCCCATAACAATTAAAGTCGCCAAACCCCAAATTTTACCTAAACTTACCCGACCATAAATTGCCCCAGTATAACCAACTACGCCCCCTGGTTCAATCGCCCAGTAAGTGGCAAATAAAATACAAATCACGCCCCCTAATACTACCGAAGAAGGTCCCATGGTTAACAACAAAACACAAGCCGCCACACCTACAAGTGGCGCAAAAATCAACATCGTTTTCCGAGCTTTTACCTCATTTTGCAACTTGCCAACTAATTTATCGGAAATTACGCCCATAAGTGGCATAGTGAAAATTCCGGCAATCCCAATTACTACATACAAATTAGTTGCTAAATCCAAAGACATTTTTAAGTCCATTGTCCAATAGCGTACAACTTGTGTCCAAATCAAGAACTCGGCAACCATACTAGTTAAAAAGGCGATAATTGCTGCCCAAATTGGGAAAGTACCAAAAGCCTGACTAATATTCCAAACATATTCTTTCGGTGCTGCGGCACCACCTGCTCCTGCTGGCGGACTACCAAAAGCTTGAATTCCATATTGCTCTGGATTTTTCTTAGCCAACATTGCCGCTACTAATAGCGCTACTAAAGATAGCCAGCCCAAATAATTCATGGCATCACGCCATTGCGCGGCATTTTGCACCAACATTGGTTTTACGCCTAAGCTCAAAAGAACTTGTGCCATTGGTGCACCGGCAAACGCAATACCCCACATTTTGGCATAATAACTACCCACAAACCATTTTCTTACAGAAATAGTCGAAGATACCCACAACATCCCTGTACCAATACCAGCAAAAATTGCATAGCAAGCATAATACATCATTAAATTATCTACACGGGCGGTTAAATAAAAGCCCAACATGCAAAATACCGAAGCTATTGCATATACCGGCTTCGTACCCCATTTATCTAAGATCATGCCACTGAAAAAAGCGGTAATTGCATACACAGTCATCATCAAGGAGTAGCCTAAAGATACTTCAGCCCCTGTCCAACCCATAGTTTTCGACATCGGCCCTGATAAAATTGCAAACGTAGCTCGATAGCCAAACAAGCAAAATACTGCGAGCCATGCGGCAGCAATTACGGAATAAGACATGCTCTTGGCTTTTTTCTCATCCATTACATTTCACCTCTATATATTTAAAATTCTTGAAAATCCAAATACTTACCTTTATGCCTGTAGTTTTTAGTTAAAAACCATATTCGCACAATTCAACTCTGAAGCGCTCCTATCTAGTGCAAATAATTAGTTTTTTCCCATAATTTGCTTTTTAAAAAAGCAGGTGCATAAATACACCCGCTTTTTTATTGTTAAATGCTATTTTTTAGAGAATTTTTCACAAAATGGCGCTGCCATTTCTGCATAAGCCCAATCCTTTTTCGCATAACCTTGGCAAGTACCCATGCCTTTTTCATCAATATCTGCTAAGTTAGAGCAAAATTTGCATTTTTGTTTAGCTTCAAACATTGGGCAAGTATCACTATCAATTAACATAATTTGCGCATGATGTGCATTGCAAAAACCTTTAGCTACATCTATTGGTGTGAAATTCACACAGTCTAAGTGATTATATTTTTCGTTCATCATCTTCGCTTACACCCCTTCATACTCTGTTCTAGAGATAATTTCATCTTGGATTGGTTTACCAATTTCTACCCAGTATTGAGTGAACCCAGCTACCCGTACTAACAAGTCACGGTATGAACCTGGATCTGCTTGTGCTTCTTTCAATACTTTGGAGTCAACGATATTATATTGGATGTGGTAACCACCACGACGCATATAAGAACGAGTCAAGTCAAGCAATTTACGTGAACCTTCAATCCCTGCTACTGCATTTGGATGTAATTTTAAGTTCATTTGTGAGTTTTGTGATTGACTGTGATCCCAACAGCAAGCTGATTCAAACAACGCATAAGCACCATGGAGGTCTGTACCTGGGTAAGCCGACATTGAGCCATCAGCAAAGGTTGTGCCATAGAGACGACCGTCAGCACCCGCTAAGGTTACAGCCCCTTGTGCTCCATGCGTAGATACTGAAATTTGGCAAGCATACATTGGTTTACCGTATAAGGATTCATAGTTACGGCAAACTTGACAGAACCAAGCTTCATAATCTTTCAAAATTTCATCAACCATTTCGATATTATTACCATGTTTAGGTGCTCTTAAGCAGTCTGCATGGATTTGGTCATATTCACCTTTATCATTATCGCGTTTTTCTTGGGCTGCCAAGGAGAAGCTACCAACTTCTGCGGCTGTTTTAAAGCCAAAGTTGTTTTGGATTGCATCAATCATTTGCTCTAAAGTATATTTTTTAGTGTCATATACCAAGTGTTTAATGGCTGCTAGAGCATTAATTTGATTTGCCGTACCGCATGATTCTACGTTGAAAGTCCCATTATAACGATAGCCAAGGTTGCCTATATGTTGTCCTTTAGCCAAACAATCTGGTTTCAAAGAGGAGTTGAAAATACCCATATTTTGTTTGCGCCAAATATCATGTTGAATGTTATTGGTAGTTGCTAGACAGTCAATAACAATTGCATAGTATTCTTTAAATTGATCATTAAGATCTTCAAATGTTGCAAATTTTTTGTTATGAGCTGGTAAAATTTGTAAGCCAGTACGGTGGTCATAACCATTAGTTAATACCATTTCCAATACTTTTGGATTAGCAATAAAGTGTACGCCTACAGAAGTTGGTTGACCAGCGCCGCCAGGAATCCAGTATTTTTTGCCGTTTAAAGTCAATTCTTTCCAGCAACATGGCGAAGTTTCTAGACAGCCACCGATTGCAATTGCTCTTGCTTCTTCTACTGTCATTCCTTCTGGACCATATTGTTGTAACAAAAATTCCATACCTCCGCGATTATTCATGAAGGCCGGCATCCCTAAGCCCGCTTTTTCGCATTCCATAGCTTTCATCATAAATTCTTCTGGAGTTTTTTCATCATACATTACTGATAAAGTTGGATTAGTTGTTTGACAGCTAATCGAAGCTTCCATAATCAACATTTCTAAGCGGTTGGCAGCAGATTGACCATCTTTAGTCAAACCACCCATAGTTAAATTGTTGAAAGTATTAGAAGAAAGTACGCCACCTACAACACCCATAGACGCAAAGCAGTCGATACAAGTCATTTTTACACGATAACATTCAAGCAATTCAATAACTTGTTCTTCTGTAATCCGGCCAGCAGCCATATCTTGTTCAAACCATGGCCATAATACTTGGCCTACCCGACCTGGAGACATCCCAGAAATTGCATCTTCATTAAGTACGCCAATATGAATTAGGTACATCATTTGCAAAGCTTCACGGAAGTTTCTTGGTTGTTTATGGGCAATATGTTCCATAATTTCTGCGATTTCGAGATATTCCGCTTTTTGTTTTTCATCTTTAGTAATACCGGCTAAACGTTTAGCTTCAGTTACATAGTTTAAGTGCCATTGTTGGATACCTTCAAATACTAAGCGAGCAGCTTCGTAGAAGTATAATCTATCCATCCCAATAACGCCATCGCCATCAGCCCGACCGGCTACAGCATTTTTACCTTCTTCACACATTTTAATAAGTTCATCATAACCATAGTTTAGTGGGAAGAAATAGTTAATTACTTCGCGGCCTTGTGGTAAGGTATAACCAGAGTCAAACATACAAATTACTGAACGCATTACTTTTTCTTTAATGTCATATTCCGGTACCATTTGTTCATATTTATGACCAATATCATCAACTGATTTATTAAACCATTCTTTAGCTAATCTGGTCATTACTGGCACTTCATCTTTACGTACCCCATATTTACCAGAAATAGATACTACATTACCAAAGCTTTTGGTTACGTTACCGCCCCCAGCACCAAATACGCTAACTTCATCCGCACTTGCCTTACCTGCTGAAAGAGCTGCTTGATACAATTCATCTTCTTTAGCTAAGAAAAACCCTTCTGATAACCAAGGCATTGGGAAAGAGCCACGATAATAAGGCGCCTTACCACCAACTAGTAATTCTTTCGGGAATATAACTACAGATTGTCTGCTAAATCCAGCTTTGAGAGCTTCTGCCCGTCTAATTACTGGTAAATCCCCTTCGGTTTCTTTGTATTTGCGATTATACCAATAAGTAAATTCGCAAGTGGTTGAAGAAAGAGTTTGCAAATAGATGTCTTTCAAATATTTACCTCTAGGAGTAGGTTCTTTGTGTATCTCACGATCCACGATTTCATCAGGAGCAACCCCACCAACTTGTTGTTGTAAAGGAATCCCCTCTTTTGCTAGAATGTCCACTAACTTTCTTGCCATAAACTTTTAAACCTCCTTTAATCTCCTTAGGGAGTTATACTGTTTTTCTAAGCAATTAAACAATTTCTACAAAAAACTTAACTACTCTCAGTCCCCCGTTTGAGTTTATTGTATGTTTTTCCATGTTTGCGAACATGGGCTAGACGGAGTAAATTTTTCTCAATTTAACTTTAAACTCATACTTTAGTTGCAAGCTAGTCTGATTTATTTTGGCTTAAAATGGAGTGCTTGAGCCTACATAAGCTTTAATGCCTTGATCTAATAAGATTTTTTGCAAAGCTCTTAATTTTTCGGGTGGTGTAGCCTCATAAAACGTATAAGGATACTCCATGCCACATTGTTTCCACTTCGAGTCACCGAGACGATGAAAAGGCAACAAATTAAACTCTTCTAAGCCTACCCGTTTCATAAATTCAGCAATTCCCAGCATATTTTCTGCAGTATCATTGAAATCTTCAATAATCGGTGAGCGCAAAACTAAGCGCCCTGGCCAATTACTTCGCGCTAAAGCCTCAATATTTCCTAAAATTTGTTCATTTGATACCCCTGTTTTTTCTTGGTGTTTCGCTGAATCAATATGTTTTAAATCATTAAAGGCAAAATCAATTAAATTCATTGTATTTAGATATACTTCGCGACTAGCAAAACCGCTAGTTTCAATGGCGGTATGAATATAAACTTCACGACAAGACTTTAGTACGGCTTGCAAAAATTCATATTGATACATTGGTTCGCCACCACTGAAGGTTACGCCGCCTTTCCCCGCCCAAAAATGGCGATCTCGATTAAATATTGCTAATAATTCTCGTACCGTGTATTTTTTCGAGCAAACTTTAAAAGCGTCCTCTAAACAGGCTTGCGTACATTCTAAGGTTGTGCATTGATAGCATTTATCCCAATCAATTAACAACGGGATTTCACTATCTAAATCCGTATTAGATGCTACTGCTTGATGCGGGCAAGCCGCAATACAACGTTCACAATTGCGTGTCCGATGAATACATTTAGTAACTCGGTATAAGTTACGATTACGTTTTTCTAAGCCTTCCGGATTAGCACACCACTCACATCTTAATGGACAGCCACTCAAAAACACCAAAGTTCTACATCCTGGACCATCATGTACAGAATAAGCCTGTATGTCAAAAATTTCCCCAACTAAATCATTTTGTTTGCCCATCGGACTTAATGAAAAAGTCATACTTTCCTCAACTCCTCTGCTGATATTTATATTTTGCCTTGATTTTATCTTAATTATGAGTTTTTCACATGAACCCTGCGTAGTAAAATTTAACCAAAAGAAAAAAAGTACTACTTCTAAAGTAGTACTTTTCCTGCTAAAGGCTTAGTTTCTACACCCCAATACTGAGCAGTAGGTCTTCACCCAAGAAAACCTTATTAAACATATCCAGTGTAGTTTGTTCACAACCTATATTCAAGAATTGTTTGCCCAACACATCGATTAACATCCGAGCTGGAATTCTTTCTTGACGTAATTGCTCCGAGCACACGCAGGCAATAAATAAAATTTGCCATTCCCGAAATAATTTCAAATGCTGTAACTCCTGCAAAAGAGCACTACTAACTTCTGTTTCAGCTAACTCTGCTGCTTTAAGCAGTGGTTTTAACCAACTAGCACATTTCCAGTTTTCCAACCAAGCATATTTATCCAGTTGAGTTCCCGCGAGTACCTCAGACACCCCGAGCAACTGTGCCGCTAATAACACCCGACTTTCCTCAATTTTAGCCAAACTATTGCGTGCCAATACTTTACTACATAAACTCTGTAAATCTTGATTTTGCTGTCTAAGTTGTGGGGCCTGATAACCAGCCAATTCCAAAACTAGCTGGGCATTTTTATTCTGCATCTCCATATTATCAACCTTAACTTTACGTGCTAACAACGAAGCCAATAACTGCTTAAGTTCATTGTAATTAATCGGCTTCGTCAGATAATTATCCGCTCCTACCCGATACCCATGAATGCGATCTTCAACTGCATTTAAAGCCGAACATAAGATAACTGGCAACAAGCTAGTAGCTTCAGTCTTACGCAACTCCATACAAACTTCAAAACCACTCATGCCAGGGAGCATAATATCTAATAAAATTAAATCTGGTTGAAATTCCAAAGCCAAGGGCATTACTTCCAAACCTTGCGTAGCAATTGCTACTTTATAACCCCAGGTTTCTAGCACATCTTTTAGTAAATCGCTATTTTGCATATTATCATCAACAACCAATACTTTCACCACTAAAAATCCCCCTAGTTTTCTTTTGTTAACGCTCTAAATTTCAGCGTTCCTTTATCGGCAAAGTAAATAATACTTCTGTACCTTTATGTAATTTGCTTTTCAAGAAAATATGCCCCCCATGCATTTCGACCAATTTCTTAGTAAGTGGTAAGCCTAAGCCTGTACCTTCATATTTGCGTTGGTAAGAATTATCCACTTGCACAAATTCTTGGAATACTTTTTCATAATTGCTCGGAGCAATCCCAATACCAGTATCCCGCACTACCACCTCACAAATATCACCTTTCAAAGAAATAGTCACTGTTACTTCTCCCGCATCAGTAAATTTTATCGCATTAGACACGAGATTATAAAAAATCTGTTTTACTTTAATCACATCGGCCCAAATCAAAAAATCATCCGGTTCACAACTAAGCTTGATTTCCACTTCTTTGCCCCGCGTTAAACTTCGCAACTCGTCTATAACCTGATTGGCCAAGCTACATAGATAAAATTGACTATAAGAAATATTCATTTTTCCAGCATTAATTTTAGATAAATCTAAAATGTCATTAATCAACTGCAACAAATTAGTCGCACTTTGCAAAATATTGTTGGCGTATTTTTTTTGCTTATCATTTAATTCACCGACAAACTCTTGTCCCAACAAATCCACCGAAGAAATAATCACACTTAATGGCGTCCGCAACTCATGTCCCATATTCGCCAAAAACTCATTTTTCACTCTATCAGCTTTCAACAATTGTTGCAAGGCATCTTCTAAGGCTACTGTCCGACTGGCAATTTTATTTTCCAATTCCCCATTTAATTCATGTAATTGGGCAATGTAATTATCAATATCTGCTTCTTTGCGTTTTATTTGCTCTAACAAATACCGAAAAGTACTTAGCAAAATCATATTTTCGCGCCCAATTCCTTCTTGCTCGGTACAAATTTCTAAATCCCGTTTGCCTTCGGCGATCTGTTTAGCCAAATCCGTTGTATAAACTATCGGTTTCGTTATACTCTGAGCAAAAATCCGCGCCAAAAACAATAAAATCGCCAAACAAAATATCGCCACTATGGCTACATGCACATAATTATTAGTAACTATTCCCGAAAAAGCCTGTTCGGGAATCCCCACGCCAATTACTGAAACAACTTCTCCACGATAATTTTTTACTTCTTCGTCTAAAAAAATATGCTGTTCGTTCCCCATTTTAACTTTACCAAAATGATATTTCCCCTGCCAATCGGCGATATCTACTGGCATTTTTGTGCCTACATAATTACTTCCCAAACCAGTACTGATATTAGAGGTTACCCGAATTCCATCAATCGAAAAAGCTAAAAAAGAATTATTTACCATCGCACTATATTGATTAGGAAAATAATCATCGTTATTTACAATATCTCCCACAATTATCGCCCCTAAAACCGCTCCCGCTTCTGAAAAAATCGGCGAAATTGCCACACCTACACCCATTTTAGTCATTAATTGTTCAGTTTTAGCTTTGGAACTACTAACAACAAATTTTTTATAGCTAGCAGATTGCGGCACAAACACATCCGCAATATCGGTAACTTCTTCCGAACAAATTCCCGCTTTGCGTTGCATCGCGATCGCAATTAGCCCATTTAAATCCCACTGGCTCTTAGCCTGAATATCTTCACTAGATTGGGCAACTACACGCAAATCCTCATCCACCACGACTATAAAATCCAAATATTGACAAGATTCTTGTAAATTGTCAATCATTTTTTCAATATAAGCACTTTGTGGTTTTTGTACTTCTTTGGCAATTTGCGAGGATTTACCCAAAAAGTTCACCACTTTCAGCATCTCGTACTCACGCTTATGCATTTCCGAACGCGCAACTTTCATCGCAATACTCAAATAATTTTTTTGACTTTCACGAATCTGATCGACCACAAAAACATGGGCGGTTACATACAGCACCATCATTGGCAAAATAACCATAATTACGGCAAAAATTAACAGCTGCTTCTTTATTGTCATTTGCTTTTGCATATTTGCCTACTTTCTCGCCAACATCATAATTTGCATCCGATCTTTAACGTCTAATTTATTAAGAATGTTGCTAATATGCGTTTTCACAGTTTTTTCGCTGATATAAAGCCGTTCAGCAATCAATTTATTGCTAATCCCCTCACAAACTAGCATCGCCACATCACATTCCCGTTTACTTAATTTGCCTTCGAAAAATTCCAAAGCATAAGTATCCGCCTTAGCTGGTGTTTCTGGCGTATCTGTATCATTTTGCCAAGTAGCTATATCCACATCAAAATCCATAATATTTAAAATCTGTAAGAGCAATTGATAGATTTTCTCAACTTGCTCATTCTGCAAAACTGGCACCGCAAATTTTGCCGCTAGCCGTTCTGGTAAAATATTTTTCCCCTCATAATAACCGCCACAATGCACAATCGCAACTAGTTTTCCATTACTTAACACTGGATACAAAAAATATTTCAGACCAAAATAACATTCGTGAATACAAGGTGCTAGCTCCGTTTTACATTTTTCTAAAGCCACTAAAAATTCCTTTTTACATAATTCTCGCTTACTCTTGCGCACTTGGTGACATAACAATAATGGTTTGGAACGCACGGTAAGGGCTCGTCCTTGCAAATCTAACAGACAAACACTCATATCTACAGCCGCCGCTAAAGCGTCCTGCAAGGATTGGAGCTTATCTTTGCCCATAAATTTTACCCATTTTCTAGTCAATTCTTCTTGTCCCACTTTGAATCCTCCTAAAGTTTCATCTCTGCCGTTTCCAAAGCTTATATTAAAATATTTCCCCTAATAATTTATTACTTAATAATTATTTACTCTTAGCATATCACAAACATTGTCTGTCACCAAGAAAAACTATTATTTTTTGTCCACTCCAGAAAACACGACTTTCTACCTAACCGCCTTAAAGGCCATATAAAAAAAAGAAGGTTTAGCCCCACTATCCATGTTGCTAAACCTTCTTAGATTTAAATTTTAAACCCTGATAAAATTATTTACCAAAAGTTTCTTGTACTTTCAGGGCAAACTCATAACCAAATTGTTCACATGCCGCCAATTCTTCTGCGTTCCCCTTCCAAGCTACTGTCATGCCTGGTTGTACTTGCATACCTGCTTTAGTCAGCAATTCTTCCATCTCTTTTTGCGAACCACCACTCCAACCATAAGCACCAAAAGCCGCCGCTAACTTACCAGTTGGTTTTAGCCCCTTCAAATAATACAACAGCGAAGCTGTAGTCGGCATCATGCCATAATTAAGCGTAGGTGAACCTACCAATACTCCCCCAGCACCTAAAACATCACTTACTACATGGCTTTCCTCACTTAAGCTTATTCGATAAAAATTAGCCTCTACACCTGCCCTAGCGACCCCTTCCAAAATAGCTCGAGCCATACATTCCGTAGCTCCCCACATCGTATCATATAAAATAACTACCCGTGCTTCTTTTTCCAAAGCACCCCAAGCAGCATATTTCGCCATAATTTCCGGAATATGTTTATGCCAAATAATCCCATGACTTGGCATTATATAGTTAATCTGTAAGCTGCTCAGAGTTTTAAGCGCATTAGGAATTAAACGAGCATAAGGCATTAAGATATTGGCAAAATATTTTTCCGCCTCATAGAGCACATCGTTTAAATTAACTTCATAATCTAAATGCTTGCTGGTACAAATATGTTGCCCAAAAGCATCATTAGAAAATAAAATTCCTTGCTCTGGACAATAACATACCATTGAATCTGGCCAATGAAGCATTGGCAATGGTACGAAAGTTAAACTGTTCGCCCCTAAGCTAATTGTGTCACCCGTCTTAACAATCTGATAATCAACTGTAGTTCCATAAAGTTTTTCTGCTTCTTGTTGCCCCTTATCCGTAATCAAAAATTTCGCTTTTTTGGCTACTTGCGCAATTTGCGGCAACGCACTTGCATGATCTGGTTCTACATGGTTTATTACGACATAATCAATCGCTGCTGGATCTACAATAGCACTAATGCGCTCTAATAATTCGTTGGCAAAAGGCGACTTAACTAAATCTACTAAACATATTTTCTCATCAACAATTAAATAAGAATTATAAGTTACACCTCGTGGTGTTGTGTAACCATGAAAATCACGCATATTCCAATCCATAGCTCCCACAAAATATACGCCTTTAGCCAATTCTTGTTTATTCATCCGCCATACCACCTCTTCTTTAAATTTTTGGTATACATTATTCTTTTCGATATTTTCATTATAACAAATGCCTAATCAAAATTCAATTTCCTTTACTAAATAAAATCCATAACTAATATGCAAAATAATCTTGAAAATACAGCTAAAGTAGGACTTGTTAAGCCACTTTACTTTGCGGTAGAATGTACTAAAGTAACTGCATTATTAATTGCTCGAAAGGAGGAATTTTTATGCTAGCGCAAGTTCGAATTCGTTTGATTTTTCTGGTTCCACTATTGTATTTATGTGTGTATCTGCTCTTTGACATTACCGCGCCCAATTTTTTTCATTTAGGTGCAATTGACACCAATAATCTTTTTTCGCTAGCAGGCTCTAGCTTTGCTATGTTATTGTTTTATAAAAATTGGCAAAGTACCACGGAAGCTAAATTTTATCAATTAGTGCTCTTTTTGGCCGCGGCGACCTATTGGTTAGCCGATTTGTTATGGGTTACTTACATTTATAGCGCTCAATCGCTAACCGTTCCTCAAGACCATCTTAGTCATATTTTTTATCTGTTATCAACTTTGTTTATGACCGTTGCCGCCTTTTTTATTTTGGCTCAGAATTCAGAAAAGTGGGAAAAGTTTCGTTTGCTGTTCGATTCGCTCTTGTTAGGTACATTTTTAGCCTATCCAACTTTAACTTTTTTAGTTAAACCTCTAATGCCCAATTTTAATTGGTCTAATTATTTTTATCTATACTTGCTTTTTTCTGCTATTTTAGACTTTTTTATTATTTTGGCCTTATTTCTTATTCAACAAAGCGAAGATAGTTCCAAAACCCGCTTAGAAAAACTTGCGCTGTATGGTTTTGTAATTTGGATTCTAACTGATTTTATCTATATCTATTTGGAAGGGCACGAAATCTACTATGATTATCCTTTAATTAATCTTTTTTGGCCGATAAGTTTAATGGTCATTGGCTTGGCTAGTTTTGTAAAAATTAATCGTAGTTTAAATTTAACTTATAATCCAGAACAAACCCTGCCAAACCTTAATCTCCGAACTAATTTACTTTTGCTGTGCCTGTTAGGTGTAATTATTATCACTAATTACCAAAACTGGTTAATTAACCTCTTTTTTCTGGCGCTGTTTATTATCCGTCAACTAATTAATAAACATTTGCAAATGTACGAATCCCTAGATATGCTAAATCGCAAATATCAAATTACCAATAACGAACTTCTTGAAAAAGTTCATGAAATCCACGAAATCAATCTATCTTTGGAAGATAAGATTGTCGCGCGCACCAAAGATTTGCATATGGCCGCGAACATCGATCCGCTCACCAATATTCCTAACCGCCGCAACTTTAACGAATATCTCACACATTTAATCCAAAACGCCGATGCCCAAACAATGTTCGCGCTCTTAATTATTGATTTAGACAAGTTTAAGTATATTAATGATCACTATGGTCATGAAATAGGCGACAAACTCTTGATTTCTACAGCGAGAAAATTGCGGGCTCATTTGCATAGTACTGATTTTTTAGCACGCTATGGCGGCGATGAATTTGTAATTATTCTCAATAATTTGCGTGGTGTTGCCAGTACTATCAAAAAAACAAATCAACTCTTAGATATATTTCAAAAACCTTTTTATATTGGCAACCATAAGGTGCTCTCGACAATTAGTATTGGTATTTCCATCTACCCACTTCATGCGCAAAACAGCAGTGATTTAGTGCGTTTTGCCGACATTGCCCTTTATAATTCCAAATACAAAGGTAAAAATCGCGTAAGCCTCTTTACAGATAATCTCTTGAAAAAAGAGTTCCGCAAATTAGAAATCGAAAGCAATCTGTGCAAAGCCTTAAGCGAACAAGAGCTCTTTCTTAATTATCAACCACAAATTCGCTTATTAGATGATAAACTAGTAGGCATTCAAGCTTTCGTACGTTGGCAAAGTCCTGAACTGGGCTTAGTTGAACCCAAAGAATTCATCCCCATAGCCGAAGAAAGCGGCCTAATCACACAAGTAAATCATTATTTATTTGAAAAAATTTGCCAAGATATTAAATTTCTTAACGAAACTTACGCCCAGGATCTCAGTGTTTGCGCTCATATTTCGGCCAAAGAATTCTCCTGCAATGACTTTCCCGAAAGAATCAAACATTACCTGCAAAATTATAACCTTAAACCACATTGGTTAACTTTAGAGATCTCGGAAGCCCAAGATCCCGAAGCCAAAATCCTCAACCTGCAAAAGCGAAAACAATTGCGGGATTTAGGGGTAAATGTGGCTCTAAGTGATTTTGGTTTAGGTTACACTACTTTAGCCTACCTCGAAGAATATCCGATTAATATGCTTAAAATTTCCCATGAATTGGTTGCACAATTACCCGAAAGTAATTATCACTATCGTGTAGTGCGCGCAATCATTAAACTTTGCCAAGAACTCGGAGTTATCACCATTGCTAAATGTGTAGAAACACCAACGCAAGTGGCGGCGCTCCGCGAACTCGGTTGTAGCCAAATTCAGGGTTGTTATTCTAGCAAACCGCTTTCGCTCTCTGATTTGGCAAAACAATTACACCAGACAAATCAAAGCTAAAAATCTAAACTGAAAATGTATTCCTGAACAGCCTCTCAAAATACCAGAGGCTGTTTTTGTTTATAAGCAACTGCATCAAACAACAAAATCTAAAAACTCTTCTCCCAAAACGCTTGCTTTACAGTGTAAACAGTAGCTTAATCTAGTCAGCAGGTCTTTGTAAAATATAGCCCGCATGAATAGGCAAAATCAATATTTTATGGTAAAATTTAAGCTGAATTTAAAATTTTAGGAGGTATTTCATGTCTGTTCTTGAAACTTTTGTAAGTTTTGCCAATGATATTCTTTGGTCTTATGTTTTAATCGTCTTGCTAGTAGGGTTAGGAATTCTCTTCACCTTACAAACCAAATTTGTGCAAATAAGAATGTTTCCCGAAATGTTTCGGCTCTTACATGAAGGAGTCGGACAAAAAGCTGAACAAGGAATTTCTTCTTTTCAAGCTTTTTGTATCAGTACGGCTTCCCGCGTAGGGGTCGGCAATATTGCCGGAATTGCAATTGCAATTGTCAGCGGTGGTCCCGGCGCAATTTTCTGGATGTGGATGATTGCCTTAATCGGCTCAGCTAGTGGCTTTGTCGAAAGCACCCTAGCGCAAATATATAAAGTTCCCAATCAACAAGGTGGTTTTCGTGGTGGTCCTGCCTATTATATTAAAAATGCTTTAGGTCAACCAGCAATTGCCGCAACCTTTGCCGTTTTAATCAGTATTAGTTTCGGACTAATTTTTAATTCTGTACAAGCAAATACTATTTCCGTAGCGCTTAGTGCTGCGTTCAATATTGATCGTAGTATCATCGGTGGAATTCTCGCCGTAGCTACTGGGGTAATAATATTTGGGGGCATTACCCGTATTGCTAAGTTTACCGAATGGCTAGTACCTATTATGGCTGGTGCCTATATTTTATTAGCTGTAATTATTACTTTACTAAACATCAACTTAATTCCTGCAATATTTATGGAAATCATCTCTTCGGCCTTTAATACCAATGCGGCTATGGGCGGTGGTATCGGCGTCGCCGTGATGACTGGTATCAAACGAGGACTATTTTCTAATGAAGCAGGGATGGGTTCTGTGCCTAACGCAGCTGCAACTGCTGAAGCTACCCATCCTGTTAAACAAGGTTTAATCCAAGCTTTTGGCGTATTTGTTGATACCTTAATGGTTTGTTCTGCTTCCGCCTTTATTATTTTATTATCTGGACAACATTTAACAACTAAACTTACGGGAATTGAATTAGCCCAAGCAGCGCTAGTTTATCATATTGGTCCTTTTGCCCAAGTAGCTTTAGGCCTATTAATCTGTTTATTTGCCTTTAGTTCAATTATTGGCAACTACTACTATGGCGAAGCCAATATCGGTTTTTTACACTCCAATCCAGTTTGGCTAACAGCCTTCAGAATCGGCGTAGTAGCGATGGTAATGTTCGGTTCCGTAGCTAAAGTTGCTTTAGTTTGGGATATGGCCGATTTATTTATGGCTCTAATGGCGCTTACCAATTTGGGGGCAATCTCTATGCTAGCCAAGCATGTCTATATTGCCTTAGAAGATTATGTGCGTCAAAAACGCGCGGGAATTGCCGAGCCAATTTTTGATGCTAGCATTATGCCTTCACAAAAAGGTATCCACTGTTGGCCTAATAGCAAAGTAAAACCTAAAGCAAAAAAATAATTTCTAAAAACCTAGGCGCATCTGCCTAACGTCATACGCACAAAAGGGTGTAACGCCTTGAAATTCAAGTCGTTACACCCTTTTATTTTTAATTTTTTATAAACTGAAGGTATTTTCTTCCATCCCGCTGCCATTATCCGCCGCAATAAAGTAACCAATTATCGCCGCAATAATTGCGGGAACTACCCAACCAAACCCCTGATTATATAGCGGTAAAATCTTAGCTAAAAAACTATTTATAAAGCTAATATTAAGCTCCAGTGCGTTAACAGCTTCTATTAAACCCATAATTACGGTTACGCCTACCGAAAGTTGATATACTTTGGGGGCTAAATTAACAAAATTATGTACAAAAGCCAAAGCGATTAAGACAATTACCACTGGATATAATAATACTAACACCGGAATAGATATCGCAATTAGTTTCGTTAAACCCACATTAGCTACCAAACAAGCAAAAACTGCTATCCACAATACACACTTTTCGTACATCATTTTCGGGAAAATAGTCGTGAAAAAAGTAGCACTAGAACACATTAAACCAATACTAGTTGTCAGACAAGCTAGGGTAAAAGATATGGCCAAAATTACATTACCCAAAGTCCCGAAATAGTAATTGGCAGCCCAAGCTAAAATCATGCCACCGTTTTCCGCTTTACCAGCTACTTCTAAGCTAGTCGCACCTAAATAAGCTAAAGAAACATAGATTAACATTAAACAGCTTGCCGCAATAAAACTAGCCCCTAGACCAAATCTTAGTGTTTCTCTTCTAGAGGTTATCCCTTTACTGCGAATAATATTCAACATCAAAACTCCAAAAACAATCGAAGCCAGCGTGTCCATCGTTAAATAACCTGCTTTAAAGCCCTCACTTAAAGGCATTGTTTGATAATTTCCTAAAGCTGGTTGCAACTTGCCAGCAGGTTGCAAAAAGGCATTTACGACCAACAATGCTAAAGAAATTAACAATCCTGGTGTTAGTATTTTACCAACACGCTCTGTAATACTTTGTTGATTAAGGGCAATATAATAACTTGCCCCAAAAAATAAGAGCGAATAAATTAACAATCCCGCTGTCACCCAGTCTGGATTAGTGATAAAAGGCTTGATACCAGCATCAAAGGCAACTGCACCCGTGCGTGGAATAGCAAAACCCGGACCTATCGTTAAATTAATTAAGGTCATCATGATTAACGCAAAGCGTTTGTTAACTCGACTCGGTAAGGTTTGGGGGTCTGGACTACCAATCAGCGAAACTACTAACACCCCTAATAACGGCATGCCTACGGCCGTAACTACAAAGCCAATTAAGGCAATACCTAAATGTTCTCCCGCCATTTGACCCAACAAAGGGGGAAAAATAAAGTTGCCTGCTCCGAAAAATAAGGAAAACAAGGCTAACCCAAAAGCGACAACATCAGAATAACTTGCTTTCAAATAATCTACCTCACTCTAATTTTTTTAATTTATTTTAACTTGCACTTCAAACATACGCTGCCAAGGCAACTTGTATTCCACTTGTTGGTAGCTTGCTGGCATTTTATTTTTGATAAAAGCCCGCATGTTTGTAGCAATTTTAGCCTCAACTTTTGCTGTTTGCAATCCTAAAGCTTGACCATTTAATTGTTCTGGCCATACTAACTGTTGATAAACTTGTTGGCGTACATTAGCCTGATACGCCCATTCATCTAGATAACGCACGGCTAACAGTTTTTCGCGTGCCTCCCTAGAAATTTGCGGACTTAAAATTCCTTGTCCTAAGGCATAACCCAGACTATTGCTAGCGGTATTCCAACCAGCATAAGCAGCTAAATTCCAAGCTAAATCTTTTTGAAACAAACCTGCCACTAAAGCATTATCTGCTCCATTACCATAAGCTACATCCGCTAGAGCCACTGGTTTTTTAATAACTTGAAATACTTCTAAGATTTGTAAAAACTCTGCTTTTGTCTGAAGTTTGTCTACACTGTTCACTGGATTTGAGGCCTCTAAAGTGACCCCATCTGCTGGCGTATTTAAAGCCAAAACCAAGTCCGCCCGAGCTAAACTCTTAGTCTCAAAAGCTCCAGCCGCCCAAATATGAGCTTTTACAGTTTGTTCTAAAGGCATATCTTCATAACTGGGAATAGTTTTACCCGCAACACCTTGATTATAATCCACATAAATAAATGGCAACTGCTGTTGCCAGCTACTAACCGCTCTTACTGCTAAAACTAAGCCTAACTGATCCGCACCGACAAAATTACCATAGACATTAGGCAAAAGATTTTCGGTTTGTAGCCCCAAAATCCGAGCTTCTCGGTGCGAAGCCGAATATACAGCCGTATCATCTTTCCCTAAAATAAAATAGGTAAACTTACCCGCTTGCACTGCCTCTAGGAGCCTTTGGTTAATAATTAAATTTTTATCGCGTCTCGTTTGCCAATCAGTCAAAACAGCCTGTGGCAGTTGTTGTTGCAAAAGCTGATATTCTTGCCACTCTTTGGGACTTAACTTTTCCAATTCCTGCTTATCTTGCAACTGTGTATAGCGAAAAATTTGTGCCCCATACTGAGCATAATAAGCTGGTTCTACCCGCCCTGAACTAGCTCGCGGTGTACGCATAATTGTACTATAAGCATAAACTGGCACTTGATACTTATCTAATAAATCCAATAAACGTTGCAAACGCGCCTGTAAAATTGTTAAGGGCAATTCATGGGTGCGTGAGCCTACCAAACCACCATAAATCAAACTATCTGTGGACAAAACTACTGCATCAGCCACTGGTAATTCTCTTTCTAACCAGCTAAATAGTTTATCCACTTGTGCATCTTGTTTATTGTCCGCCAAAAACTCTCTGTCGGGATAAGCAACTTGCACGCCCGCAGCCTGTAAACTAGTTAGTGTATAATCTAGACAAACAGGACGAGTATCCATGGGAATATATAATAGTTTACTAGCTTGAACCTCAGAAATGTTCACACAAATTAATAATAAAGCTAAAATCAAACCCCGCCAGCACATCAGTATCCCTCCTTTGTTCAATCACGCAATCCAACTAAGTTCAAGACTTCTAGTCCTACTTCCGGTTGTGCCAAGTGCCTAGTGGGCACAAAATCACCGTGATAATCCGAGCCCGCAGTAATTAAGAGGTTTTCCCGCTGACAATGTTCCACCAATAGTTGGGTATCGCGCAAGCTATGTTCCGGATGATAACACTCAAAACCATCTAGCTTTTGAGTCGCAAAAATATCCAAGGCACGTTGCAAACCCTGTCCATGAAAACTACTGCCAGCATGGGCTAAAACAGCAGCACCGCCCGCTTGGTGAATTACTGCAATCACTTCGCTCGGACTTAAAAAGGTTGGAAAGCTCAAACCATTTTGAGCGGTAAAAATCCGTTCAAAAAAATCGCTTACACCAGTGCACAACCCCTTGGCCTGCAAATAATTCAAGGTTTTCCAGCCACCTAAATTGCGCGGCCGTTCGTAAGCTTGATATTCGGCTAAATCCACTGCCCAACCCAGTTTTTTTAAAATTTCAATTGTTTCTTGATCTTTAGTGCTAAGCAATTGCTGATTATATTGCAGCAACTCTTGTAGCCCCTTATTTTGCAAATCAAAATTATAAGCCAAGATATGAAAACTTTCTTTATGCACACTAGAACAAATTTCCACACCGCTAATAACTTCAATATTAGCTTGTTTAGCTAAGCTTTGTACTGCCGCTACATTATCAATACTGTCATGATCACTAACTGCCAACAATCCGATACCTTTGGCCTGCGCTTTCCGAATTAGAGTCACAGGGTTATCACAACCATCAGAAGCATCCGTATGTATATGTAAATCTACAATCATGGTTTATCCTCACATTCTGCTTTGCTACAATCACCGTCACACTCTACATGATGAAAGCCACAAGCACATTCTGCGCTCCCGCTCTGTAAAAGCAGCGTATTTTTTTGAAAAACATTGGCGCACAAAGTCGTAATAAAGAAAGCTGCAACTAACAAGAGTACAATCATTCCCCCCGGCGCTAAATCCCAATAATAAGAAGCTGTTAGACCTAAAAGTACCCCTAACAAAGAGTACACTGTCGCCCAAAGCATTGTGCGACTAAAACTCCGAGCAATTTGCAAGGCACAAGCAACGGGAATAACCAGTAAAGCCGAGACCAAGAGAATGCCCACCACTCTCATCGCAATAGCCACATTCAGTGCTGTAAGAATGCTCAAAAGTAAATTTAATCTATTTACCGGCATCCCACTTACCCGGGCTGAACTTTCATCAAAAGACACATATACCAACGGTCGGTACATTAGCAAAACAAACAATAAATTTAACAGCCCCAATCCCGCAACCCAATATAAATCTTCACTACTTACGGTCATAATACTGCCAAATAAAAAACTACTAAGATTAAAGCCCCCAGCTTGCGGTAAGCTGGATAAGACTACCGCAATACCCATCCCCGCATAGAAAAATATTGCCAAAATCATTTCCGAAAACTCAGCTTTTAAAGAGCGTACCCGTTCAATCGCTAAAGCGCCTAAGGTCGTAAATAAAGCGGCACTAGCCACAGGCTTATAGCCCAAAATCCAACCAGCTACAACACCCGCAAAAGCAATATGCCCTAAACCATCACCGATCATTGATTGTCGTCTCACAACTAGAAAAACGCCAATCAACGGACAACTTATCGCGACAATCAAGCCTGCCAATAAAGCTCGTTGCATAAAATCAAAACTCAGTATCTCCATTATTGCACCTGTCCCTGATAATAATCGGTATGTTTTTTATTTTGGTGTTTCAATACAGCTTGCGCCTTTCCATAAAAGCATACGCCGCGATCTACACATAAGGCAGAACTAGCCACTCGCGCTGTAAGTTCTAAATCATGCGAAATCATCACAACCGTACAACCAGCTTTATTCAAAATCGCCAAGCGTTCATATAGTTCGACCTTCGTCTGGCTATCAATTCCCGTAGCGGGTTCATCTAACAATAATAGTTGCGGTTTTTTCACTAAAGCCTTGGCCAAAAAAACCTTCTGTTGTTGTCCACCTGACAAATCCCCAATACGTCGTTCGGCTAAAGTTTGCAAGTCAAATTCAGTCAATACAGCATCAATCGCTTGCTTGTCCGTTTTGGTTAAGGCGGACCATAGACTATTAGCGCGCAAGCAACCCAAGGCAATTACTTCGCGCACCGTAATTGGAAAACTTTTTTGTTGCCGTGCAGGATTTTGAGGTACATAACCAATTTTTTGCCAATCTTTAAACATAGTTATCGGTTGACCAAATAAATACACGTGCCCTGCTGTAGGCGGATAAATATTGGCAATCAAGCGTAATAAAGTTGATTTTCCCGCACCGTTGGGCCCAATTACCGCTACAAAATCACCTTCCGTAATTTGAACACTTATATCTTTAAATAACCACTGTTCACCATAAGTAAAACCAACTTTTTGTAAGTTGATAACGCCCATAATTATTTATTCTCCAAAGCAATTTTTAAATTAGCAATATTTTGACGCATTAATTCTAAATATGTTACTTTTTTCTCTTGCTGTGTTTTAGTTAGGCCTTCCACAGGATTTAATACCAAAGTTTTAACCCCAGCTTCAGCCGCGATTGTTTGCGCAACTTTAGGACTTACTAGTTCTTCAAAGAAAATATATTTTATTTGCTCTTTTTTAACTAGATTAATTAAATTTGCCAAAGCCTGCGGCGTTGGTTCTACATTAGGTGTAATGCCCATAATTGCAATTTGGTGTAAATCATAACGTTTAGCCAGTGAACCAAAAGCACTATGTGTTGTCACAAAAGCATCTTGTTTGGCTTGAGCCCGCATTGCTTTAAATTCTTGGTCTAATTTATTTAATTCCGCTTGGTAAGCAGCGGCATTTTTTTGATAATACTCTCTGTTCGTTGGATCTGCAGCTTGTAAAGTTTCAGAAATCGCTGCTACTTGTTTACTAGCTAAAACTGGATCTAACCAAACATGAGGATCAAAGCCGCCATGGTCATGTACATGACCAGTTTCATGCTTATGCTCTTCGTGTTTATGTTCATCTTTGTGTTCATCATGTTGATGTTCCTCATCTAATTTCACAAACAACCCTTTACCCGCTTGTAAAATTTTCACAGGTTTATCTTTAAGACTTTGCTCAACCTTATCTGCCCAACTCTCCATACCACCGCCATTATATACAAACACTTGTGCTTGAGTAATTGTTTTCATATCCGTAGCACTTAATTCGTAGCTATGAGCCTCAACTCCTGCCGGAACCAAAGTATTCACTTGAACTTTTTCCCCGCCTACAGCTCTAACAAATTCAGCTAAAGGATAGATACTTACCGCCACTTGCACTTTTTTAGTCGCTGGCGTACTCTGTTTACTCGCACAACCTGTCATTAACAACATACTTACTGCTAAAAATAAAAGCAAAATTCTTTTCATTTCTTCACCCCTTAAATTTTCTCTAAAAATAAATAAAGACCATCGCAAAGCTGTTTTTCGCAAAATCTGCAAAAACACATGAACAACTTGGTCGCAGGCTAACCCACAACCAAGTATTGTTCACATGTGTTTTTTTGCCAAAACCTGTTTGAAATAGTCTTTAGAATATTTACCCTGTACCCACTTATCTAAGCTTGTATATCAATACTACTTCCAATATGTGGCCGTACACTTTGCTCCATGGCACTACGGCTATCTTGCATTAGCTCCACAACCCCAGCGGCCTGTTGCGCATTAAAATCCATTGCCTTTCTGGTCAAGGCAACATCCACAGCTCCAGCTGTTTGTATAATGCTAGTTCCCATAGCTACACTTGCCAAATCCATGTTTATGCACCTCACTTTACTGCCAAAATACCTAACTGCTCTCGAGCAATTAAATAAATCGCTGATTTTATTCTACCATTAAATATATCGACTGATTTGTAAATTTCTTTAATAGACTAATCTTGTATACAGGATTTATTATAGCATATCTGCTCTTGTACCGCAATTAATTCACTGAAAAATTTACTCTAACTGTAACATTATATCTTCCCATTCTGCGAGCAATTGTGCTAAGAGCGTTTTTATGTTTTCGTGTTCAGTTGCCAGTTGCAAACTCTGTTCTAAATCAATGTGATTCTCTGGCAAGGCCATTTTTAGTTCCAAAACCATCAATAAAGCTTCTTGTTCGCGAATACTTAACTCGACTTTCTCCAGTCTTTTTTCCAATTCATAAGGACTTTTGCTTCTTTTCACGGGACCTTTATTCTTTTTAGCTAAATTTTCGTCAGTGTAAACTAACTCCTTTGAAGTTTGGGGTGCAACTGATTTAGTGCTAGTCTGTTGCTCAATATTTTTTTGTTTTTGTTCTTTGTAGGCGGAATAATTGCCTTGATAGTCTTGCAATTTGCCGTTTTCAATTTCCCAAATTCTTTCAACCATCTCATCAAGAAAATAGCGGTCATGGCTGACTACCAACATACTCCCATCAAAAGTCCGCAAGGTTTCTTCCAAAACTTGTCTAGCTAATACATCTAAATGATTTGTCGGCTCATCTAGCACTAAAAAATTAGCGCCTTGTAACATCAATTTTAATAAAACCAAGCGAGCCCGCTCACCACCTGATAAGGTGGCAATTGATTTATAAACATCATCACCCGTAAATAAAATACTCGCTAAATAATTCCGCGCCTCCCCCTCGGTACTTACACCCATCTGCATTAACTCTTCTAACAAACTATTAGTTAAATTTAAATCTTCATGTTCTTGCGAAAAATAAGCCACTTGCACCCGGTTGCCTAAGCTAATTCGCCCCTGCAAAACTGCTAGTTCCCCCATAATGCTCTTAAGCAAAGTTGTTTTTCCAGCACCATTAGCACCAATAAGGGCCACTTTTTCGCCCCGCCGTAATAACAGCTCAACTTTTTCTAATAATGGCGCATCATAGCCAATACTAACATTTTCCAATAGCAAAACTCGCTCGGCACACATCGCCGCCGCCGGTAATTGCAATTTAATATTTTTAAGATTATCAGGTTTTTCTACCCGCACTAAACGATTTAACTGAGATTGACGACCCCGAGCTTGCTTACATTTTATCCCCGCTTTATAGCGACGAATATATTCTTCCGTCTCTTGAATATGTTCCTGTTGTTTGGCATACGCCGCCTGTTGACTAAGTAACTGCAATTCATATTGTTGACTATAAGCACTAAAATTACCTCGGTAAGTTTGTAATTTCGTATTTTGCAGCAACATAATTTTAGTGGTGACCTTATCCAAAAAATATCGATCGTGGGAAATTAAAAGTAATCCCCCATTATACGCCCGCAAATATTCTTCCAACCATTCAATCATCTGAATATCCAGATGATTGGTGGGTTCATCTAAAATCAACAATTCCGGTTGACGAATTAAAGCTAAAGCCAAATTAATCCGTGTCTTTTGTCCCCCCGAAAATTCTTCCACCTCTTTGGTAAAGTCAACATCACTAAAGCCTAAGCCATAAGCTACTTTTTTTACCAAGCTCTCATACTCATAGCCGGCTAAATGTTCGTACTCATGCACAGCCCGCTCATAAGCCTGAATATATTCCGGTTGCTCTGTTGGCGGACTTTTAGCCACCTGCTCCTCCAAACGAGCCATTTCAGTCCGCAAAAACAAAATTCGCTCTTGTGCGGTAAGTAACACTTGCCATAGGTTGCCTGTGGGACATTGCGCGGCTTGTTCTACATAACCTACAGTCAGCCCACTCGTAAAGCTAATTTGACCAGCGTCAGGCTCCAGCTCTCCCAACAAGCACTTAACTAAGGTGCTTTTGCCCATGCCATTTGCCCCAATTAATCCGACCTTGTCGCCTTTATCTATAAAAAAACTTACATCTTTGAAAATTTCTTGAACCCCAAAACTCTTAGCTAAATTTTCTACTCTTAACTGCATACTTCCTCCACTACAACTTCTTTCAAACTAGTTAGATATTTTACTATATCCAGCCCAAATATACAAGTAGCAGCGCGTGCCTCAGCAATTTTTCCTTAGCCATAGAGTCCACTTAATAACCAAAACTACCCTTAATTATTAGCGCGCTGAACTATTAAAACCCCGTATTTATAAAAAGCACTTAGTGTCCCTAAAGTTTTCGGTATTAATATACATATTTTGCATCAAACCCAACTAGCCAAATAATGTTTCCAAATCGCTTTGCACTTCCATTAACAATCATTTCCAACACCTTATTTTACTGAAACAAGACTACTTTCTTTATTTCTAGAGTGTTTTTTATTTTCTTAGTAATATCTCGCTAATTTTTATATTGTATTTTTAAAAATTTCTCTTGCATTATTATTCTGCTTGTAATATAATAAGCTTCATTAAAAGACTATAAACAAGGAGTGAATCTTATTATGAAAAAACTAATTTTAATTATTAGCTTACTCATGCTAGCCCTAGCTGTTGTCGGCTGTGGTGGTGGCGAGAAAAAAGCTGCCGACGGCAAAGCCGCCGTTAAAGTTCTAAAAATCGGTACTAACCCTGATTTTGCCCCATTTGAATTCCAAGATGAAAAAACTAAAGATTATGCTGGTTTCGACATGGATTTAATCAAAGCCTTAGCTAAACAAGCTGGTTACGAAGCAAAAGTTACCAGTTTAGCTTTTGATGGTCTATTACCTGCACTTATGGCGGGCAATATTGATGTTGCCATCTCTGGCATGACGATCACTAAAGAACGGGCTGAAAAAGTATTATTTACTGACCCATACTACAAATCTGGTTTATCAATCATTACTAAAACTAGCAATACAGCCATTAACAATCTTAAAGATCTAGAAGGTAAAAAAATAGCTGTACAAATCGGTACTTCTTCCGCAATGGCAGCAAAGAAAATTGCTAATGCTAATGTGCGTGAATTTAACAATGTTTCCGATGTCTATATGGAATTAAAAAATGGTGGTGTAGATGCCGCAATTAATGATTTACCAGTAAACCAATATTATATTAAAACTGCCAACAATAAAGAATTGAAAATCGTCGGTTCAATTCTAGAAGCTGAAGACTACGGTATCGCCCTTGATAAAAAGAACACTGAAGTGCAAAAGAAATTAAATGCCGCTTTAGCAGAACTTAAGAAAAATGGCGAATATGATAAAATTTACGAAAAATGGTTTGGCAAACAAATTAAATAACTTCCCAATAACTAATAAAACAACTCTGTAAAATATGCTGTGTTGTGCGAAAACTTTTTGCATAGCACAGCATATTTTTTATATAAAACAAAGGTTGCAAGTTCGAGAATATTTCTCCGACTTACAACCTTTTTCTTATTAATTACTATTTTTGCAAAATAACATAATGATTTTTTATCGAGTATAATAAGGCTTGAGTTCGATCGTTAACGCCTAATTTTCTAAAGATATTAGTCAGATGATTTTTAACTGTTTTTTCGCTTAAAAACAAAGTATCTGCAATTTCACAATTTCTTAATCCTTTACCAATAAGCTGCATAACTTCTAGTTCACGAGGCGTAAGTTTAATCTTCTTACTCCGTTTGCCCTTTTTCTTTTCCTCAGTAGTTGTTGGTCCGACCCGCATCGCTTCATTAATGATTTTCTTAGCTAAAGTTGGATGAAAGAAAGTTTCACCTTGCATAACATTATTAATTGCCATCACCAAAATCGACGGTTCTACATCTTTTAAAAGATAACCTGCCGCACCTGCTTGCATCACTTCTAAAACATAACCTTCATCATCATGAATAGTTAAAACTATACAGCGCGTATTATAACCGCCCTCAGAAATTCTACGCACCAATTCAATGCCATTAATTTTCGGCATATTAATATCTACTAACACAATATCTGGTTTATGCTCTTTAACAAAACGCAAAGCTTCTTCACCATTGCCAGCTTCCCCAACAACCTCAAAGTCGCTTTCCATTTCTAAAACATTTTTGATACCTTCCCGTAAGATCTTATGGTCATCAGCAATTAAAATCTTAACCACTTTCTTCTGCCTCCTTGCAAACAACAGCATTAATAAGTCCAAATTTTCCTATTGCGAGTTTTTCACCTGCTTCCTTGCAAGACAAAACTCATACCTACGACTATTATACCATTAGTTATTTTATTTGCAAAATATCATTCTCCATATATAATGTATACCTACTGCCTAAGTCACAGTTATGACACCTTAGCTCTCAGCCGCCATGAGCGCGCAAATACTGTTTATAGACCTCTACGCCTGGTTGATCAAAAGCATTAACGCCAGCTAATTCTGCCTCATAAGCAATACTTAACATATAAAAATACATCAAATTACCTAGATAGTACATATCTAAAACTGGCAAGTTAATTGTTAAACTAGGACGATTGGCACTAGCTAAAGCTTGAGCATTCGCCTGTAATGCTTGTTTATTTAAATTATTTAAACTTAGGCCTGCATATCTAGCAAAAAACTCCTGTTGCATGAACACCTCAGGTACTCGCACTTCTATACTCTCATGCGTGATTTGAATAAATTGCACCAATTTATTCGCTAACCCTTCTTGATGTTCTTGAGTTTGAGCATGCATGTCCGTGCTACCAATAGCTACAACTGGCGTCCGACTATAAGCTGTTCCATCCGCACGCTTTTTACCTAAAGACTCGGCTAAAAGCTGAACATACCATTCCCCTAAAGCTTTTAAGTTAGGACTGTAAGGCATAAAAACCTCAATAAATTTGCCATTTTTTTGAGCAGCTAAATACTTCAAAGCGGCATTTAACCAAGCAGGATTTGCCCAAATATCTGCATTTTGGCAAGCTAAAGCCATATCACATGCCCCTTGTAAAAAACTATTAATATCCAAACCTAAAATTGCCCCAATTAACAACCCTGGATCTGTAAATACACAGAACCGCCCGCCAATACCAGTTGGCACCCGAAATACTTCCCAACCCCATACCTGAGCTAGTTCTTCGAGTGGATTGGGCGCTTGAGCATCAGTCTGAGTTAGGACTGCAACTTCTAAATTAAGGACATCGGCATAATCAGCAAAGGTAGTATATAAATTCATAAAACCAGTAATGCATTCTAAAGTCGTCCCCGATTTAGAGGTTACTAACAAAGTTAGAGTATAGCGTTTTTTATATTTAAGTACATAAGCTTGAGCTTGGCGTAATAATTCCCGTAATAAACTTTGCAAAGCCGTTGCTGATAAACTATTGCCGGCAAAATAAAGTTTGGGTCGACCAAAACGTTCTCTTGCCGATAAGCCATTCCAATATTCATCCACTAGGCTTTCAAAAATAACGCGCCCCCCTAAGTAGGACCCCCCTACCCCTAAGGAAACTACAGCTTGCACTCGATTTTGCATATTTTGCGCATAAGCTTGCAATTTGGCTATACTAGCGGGAGTATTTATTTTCCCAAACTTAACTTCCGGCATCTGGGTAAATAAAACCTGTTGTCCATAAGTGGAATTTCCTGTCACTGTAAGTTCTTGCACCGCTTGATGCGCTGCTAACAGTTGTTGCTGATATTCAGCGAAATCGCTCTCTTGCAATCGTTCTGCCCCAAACATATTGGTATAATCAACACTAAAACCCGAAGCTAAAGTCAAAATTCGTTGCATAAATATCCCTCCACAACCGCTATTTACAATGCCATTGCCAAGCTGAACTAATAATCTGCTGTAAATCACTATGCTGCAATTGCCAACCTAATTGTTGCTTAGCTTTATTCACACTAGCCACCAAGCGCGCTGGATCGCCAGCACGGCGGGGGCTAATTGTATAGGGAACTACTAGCCCTGTAACTTGTTCAACCATTTTTATAATTTCTAAGACACTAAATCCCGTCTCCGTCCCCAAATTATAGACAGCCGATTGCTGCGTTTGCACCATCTTTTCTAAAGCTAAAACATGGGCTGTAGCTAAATCCAGCACATGGATATAGTCCCGAATACAAGTACCATCAGGAGTTGGATAATCATCGCCAAAAACTTGTAGGGCTTTATGTTTTGTGACCGCTTGCAAAATCAGCGGAATTAAATGCGTTTCCACAGGATGCGCCTCACCGATACTAGCATCTAAACTAGCTCCAGCCGCATTAAAATAGCGCAGTGCCGTATATTTTAAATTATAGGCTTGAGCGTAATCTGCTAGGCTCCACTCAATGGCCAATTTAGTCCGTCCATAAACATTAGTAGGCTGACAAAGCGCCGTCTCGGTGATTGGCAAACTCGTTGGTTCACCGTACACTGCTGCGGTAGAGGAGAACAGCAAATACTCTACACCCGCACCTTTCATGGCATTTAGCAGGCTTAACGTGCCCACAACATTATTATTATAGTACTTTGCTGGATCCTGCATACTTTCTCCGACTAAAGAACACGCGGCAAAATGTACTACCGCATCAATTAAATATTCGGCAAAAATATGGCGCAAAAAATCACCATCACGAATATCGCCCTCAAAAAAATGTATATCCTCAGGCACCGCTTCTAAATTACCCGTACTTAAATTATCATATACAAAAACCTTATGGCCGCGCTCTCGTAAAGCTTGCACCGTATGTGCGCCAATATAGCCCGCGCCACCTACCACTAATACGTTCATCTTCTCGCTCCCAACAACTTTATTATTTCCTGGAAAAGCTCCAATCTATTTGCTTAAGTAAGCAAATACAATGGCACAATTGCCCCTTTTCTAAGCGCCACTAGCAATTTTTCAGGCTCTTTTAGTTTTTCTTTAATAACCCAAGCCGCTTTTTAATTAGCCCCAAACAGCAACCGTGGCCTGTAACTTATTGATACTTCGGCAATAATTCCCGCAAATAAGCTAAAAACTTATCTTTTAGCTCGGGACGTTTCAAAGCAAACTCTACCGTAGCCTCTAAAAATCCCTGTTTATCACCCACATCATAACGGCGGCCAAAAAAATTATAAGCATACATCTCTTGTAATTCCGCCAATTTAGCCAAGGCATCGGTAAGTTGGATTTCGCCCCCACTACCTGGTTGCGTTTCTTCTAACAAAGCAAAAATCTCTGGATTAATAATATAACGCCCTAAAATTGCTAAAGTCGAGGGAGCTACTTGTTGGGCTGGTTTTTCTACTAACCCTTGCACCCGCCACACCGCAGCGTTTTCTTGCGCCCCGGGGCTAACAATCCCATAACTAGACACCTTATCCGGCGGCACATTTTGCACCCCTAGCACACTTTTACCATATTGTTCATAAACATCCATTAGTTGTTTTAAACAAGGAACCGTTGCATCTACGACATCATCACCTAACAGTACCGCAAACGGTTCATTACCGACAAATTGTTTAGCACATAGCACCGCATGGCCTAAGCCTTTGGCTTCTTTTTGGCGAATATAATGAATCGGAATATTAGAAGTCTCTTGAACTAATTTTAATAAGTCTTCTTTACCTTGTTTTTCCAGGGTAAACTCCAGTTCAATCGACCGATCAAAATGATCTTCAATAGCCCGTTTACTGCGCCCCGTAATAATAAGAATTTCTTCAATGCCCGAAGCTACGGCTTCTTCAATAATATATTGGATAGTTGGTTTATCTACAATCGGCAACATTTCCTTCGGTTGCGCCTTAGTTGCTGGTAAAAACCTTGTACCTAAGCCCGCCGCTGGAATTATCGCTTTTCTTACTTTATTCATTTGCCACCTCATAAACGCTTATTTTAATATAATTATACCAGTTTCAGATTTTTTTTCCTAGCCAAACTAATTTTCGATACTTTTAGAAAGCCCATTTATCATAATCTGCTACTAAAACACAGCGCAAACTTAACTAACGAGCATTTAAAACTTGTTGCGTTATTAATTTCAAGTTTGCTATTTGTTAGTTTCTAAAAAATATTTGTTATTATTACACAACTTATGCGCCTCTGCAGTTTTTGTAAATACCAAGACAGTTTGCAGCAGTCTTTCTGATAAACAACCGTAATAGAGAATTTTTGTATAGCTTTAAACTTTCCCAAACCAGATGCCTAGCACATGGTTTTCTTCAATGCAAAAAGCGACTCCGAATAAATTCGCAGCCGCCACTATCTTCTATACACCTAGACACGCTGATAAATATCATCAAAACGCACAATATCATCTTCCTCTAAATAATCACCACTTTGGACTTCAATAATTTCTAGCGGCAATTTCCCAGGATTTTCCAAACGATGTTTGGCCCCAATCGGTACAAACACACTTTGATTAGTTTCTAACAAACAAACTTTCTCGCCAATTGTTACCAAGCCAGTACCAGCTGTAACAATCCAATGCTCACTACGATGATAATGTAATTGCAGGCTAAGTTTCGCGCCTGGATTAACCACAATTTTCTTCATTTTGTAGCCCGCGCCATTATTAAGCACTGTATAGCTACCCCAAGGGCGATATACAGTAGTTGGCTCATCGGCTTCTTTACGTTTAGCGAGCTTTAACCGATCCACCACTTGCTTAACTTTTTGTGACTCACCTTTACGCGCCACCAAAATAACATCGTCAGTTTCCACCACCAAAATATCTTCTAAACCGACACCCGCAATCAAACGGTTTTTGCTCATGAGCATACTATTAGTGCACTCCACCAAAGTGCAGTCACCCTGTACTACATTGCCAGTTGCATCTTTCTCGGAAACTTCATACATCGCATCCCAACAGCCAATATCACTCCAACTACAAGTAAGGGGCAACATTACAACCTGCGCAGATTTTTCCGCCACCGCATAATCCAAAGAAATATTCGGAGCCTGCGCAAAAGCGCCTAACAATTCCGCTAAGCTTAACTGACTTTGTTGATATAAAGCGGGCATATGTTGTTGTAACTCTTGATAAAAAGTCGCAATATTAAAAGCAAACATCCCGGAATTCCAAAAATAGTTTCCCGCTTGTAAATAGGCCTCGGCCACCGCCAATTCTGGTTTTTCTTTAAAAGACTGTACTTGATAAGCATTTTGATAACTAGCACCGGCTTGAATATAACCATAACCAGTTTCTGGTTTATCTGGCTTGATACCAAAAGTTACGATTTTATTACCCGCAGCTAAATCGCAAGCTTCTTGCAAACTCGCTTCAAACAAGTTTTGTGGCCGAATTAGATGATCAGATGTCGAAATAAACAAAACTTCTTGCGGTGTACAATTCAATTGACTCTCACAAAATTTTGCCGCCAATAAAATCGCCGGCGCAGTATTGCGGGCTTCAGGTTCAAGCAAAATATGCACTTGTTCCAGCTTATTAGCAATTAACTCCCCCCGTACTTGTTCGGCATAACGTTCACCTGTAACCACCACTATATCAGTTTGGGGCAAAGTGTTCGTAAAGCGTAAAATACTTTGCACTAACAACGAAGTGTCGCCAAATGCTTTTAAAAATTGTTTGGGGTAGTTACCTCTAGATAAAGGAAATAGACGTGTTCCGCCGCCACCTGCTAAAATAATAACCTTCATAACCAACCTCTTTTCGCTTGAGTAAATTTGCTCTTTACTGAATATTATCCTAATAGTTACCTGCAAAATTAGTTACCTGCGACAACTTAACTGTAAACATTAGCTGGCCTAAGTAACACAATTCCGCACAGACGCTGACTAGTTCTGCGCTAACTAAAATAACTAGCTGCCAGCCAACATCATTCCAAGCTTAATTGCCTTAACTTACAAATTTAGGCCTCGTCGCCACCAATAAGGGCTAAAACTTCCGCTGTTTTTTCAGCTAGCAATTGTCGATCGCCCCGCGTCTCTAAATTCAAGCGAATTACTGGCTCGGTATTCGAAACGCGTACATTAAAGCGCCATTTCGGAAAATCCACGGCAATCCCATCAATGTATAAGCCTTGTTTATCTGGATCATATTTAGCTTGTAACTCGGCCAGCACTGTACTTGCATCCGCTACCCGCCGATTAATTTCCCCGCTACAAGGGAATTTAGCCATCCGCTCTGCCACCAAACTTTTTAAACTGCGGCCGGTTTGGCTCATATATTCTAAAACTAATAGCCAAGGAATCATCCCACTATCCGCATAAGTAAAATCTTTAAAATAGTGATGCGCCGACATCTCGCCCCCATATAACACTTCTTCACGACGCATAGTTTCTTTCATAAAAGCATGCCCGCCTTTAGAAATAACTGGTTGTCCTTGAAGTTTTTCTACAATCTCTAATGTATTCCAAGTCAAGCGGGGATCATACATAATTTTTGCCCCAGGTTGACGCTGCAAAAATACTTCCGCTAAAAACCCTACCAAGTAATAACCCTCAATAAATTCCCCATCCGCGGCAAATAAGAAGCAGCGGTCAAAATCGCCATCCCAGGCAATACCTAAGTCCGCCTGATGTTCGACAACTGCGCGTGCCGTTACTCCTTGATTTTCTACTAACATCGGATTGGGAATGCCATTTGGGAAACTGCCATCTGGTTGATGATTAATTCTAACTACTTCAAACGGTAAAGTTGCCGCTATTTGATCAAAGACTGGTCCCGCACAACCATTACCTGCATTTACAACAATTTTCAAAGGTTTCAAAGCCTGTGTATCTACAAAGCTAAGAATTTTGGCGCGATAAGCAGGCATAATATCTACCGTCGCATATTCACCTTGTTTATCTTCCCCATCTTCTTGAAATTCTACGACCAACTTTGCTAAATCTTGTAAGCCCGTATCACCCGAAATCGGCACCGCCCCAGCGCGCACCAGCTTCATGCCGTTATAATCTTGCGGGTTATGACTAGCTGTAACCATAATGCCCCCACAAGCTTGAAGATGCGTAGTCGCAAAATAAACCATCTCCGTACCACATAAGCCAATATCCAAAACTTTCGCTCCAGCGGCCCGCAAGCCTTTAGTTAAGGCTGTACATAGGCTAGCGCTAGATTCGCGTATATCCCGCCCGACAACTACGGTTTGTGCCGCATATTTGTCCACAAAAACCCGTCCTAAAGTATAGGCTAATTGTTCATTAATTTCACTCGGCACACGCCCCCGAATATCATAGGCCTTAAAAGCTGTTGTTGTTAACATAAAATCACCTTACTTTCCTTTATTTGGCATACTCATACATCAAATAATTTGCCAGCGCATCTTCTTGTAAATTATTGGGATACGGATTATCTAGCTTAATATTAAAATTCTTTTCCTCTGAGAAATAGTAGGCTTTGCCACCAAAATAGCCCAAAGCAAAGGATTCATAAGCGTCACGTTGCAATAAATCCCGCCCGACATAACTAGCACTTGGGGTAACCCCTAACAAATATAATAAAGTCGGCGCCAAATCAACCTGACCAGCATACATATTGCTCGCTAAACTATCTAACGGCGTTAAATTCTTGCTGATAAACAGCAAAGGAATAGGCGCAATACTTTGCGAGTTATTTTTATCAACTAATTCTTTATACTCTCCGCCTGAATGCGGATTATGGTCACTAGTCAGCACCACTAAAGTTTGTTCATCTAATAAGCCTTCTTGCCTTGCAGTAGTTATAAAGTTCCGTACGCAACTATCTACCCAATGCATGCCCCGCACAGTTGCATACTTGCTATCGCGTACTGCGGGCGGTAGATTTTCATAGGTTTCTCCATAATAGGGGTAAGGCTGGTGCATATCTAAAGTTTTCACTACTAAAAACAACTTGCCATCCTCTTGCTTAGCCTGGCGTAAAAACTCTAAACCTTCTTGATACATCACATCATTATGAAAACCCCAACCTGAAGCACCTTTATAACCTCTGGTCTCTAAATATTCCCGGGAATAATATTCATTCATGCCAAATTGTTCTGGATATTCACGCAACTCATTCGCATAATATTTACTAGAAGCATTTAAAAAAATATTGCGATAGCCCGCCGCATTTAACTGGCGATATATCGTAGGCCGCGCTTTGCCAGGAACATCGGCGTCATAAATATATTGCGAACGAAAAGTAGCATTTAACCCTTGAGTCGTGGGAATCGCACTAGAATAATAATTATCCAAGCGCGGATAGTTAGCTAACAACTCATCAATAAACGGTGTAGCCTCGGCAGGAATTTTTTTATTGTAAAAATGGAAATAATCGCGATGCACAGACTCCATTACCAGCAGCACTACCCGCTTATACTTGGCTACTGTCGCTGGACGTGGTGTCTCATCAGGGTAAATATATAACCCTGCTAATTGCTGTAAATCTTGTTCACTCAACTTACGTTTTGCAGTGCCATTACCAACTTTTAGCACCTTATCCGTTTTAAATAAACCTTTTGCTACTAAATTAATATTAACTGGAGTACTGACCATATCGCGATACTCTTGGCGCGTTTGTTCTAGTTCTACTTCTAAACCCAAGCCTTGCACCTGATCTAGTAGCTTATAGCTAACAAAAGAAATACTTTTATTAAGCAAATTAAACACCAAGAAAAAAGCAACTACCGCAAATAACGAATAGGTAAAGTTCGGTTTAATTTTAGTAAGCTTGGGCAGGCGAAACAAGGGAAAAACCAGCAAAACTAAGGCAGCGACAAGCAATAATTGACCAAGTTTTAAACTAGAATATACCCCTTCTAAAGAATAAATATTTATATTATCAAAAAACACACTTTGTACATGTGTCGAGGTATTGGCAAAATACAGACTATCAATTAACAAGGCAAATACGGTAAATAAATAAGTGAGAAAATAAGTTATTTGCCAAGTGCGACTTTGCCAGTGATGATAACAAATACTCACTAGTAGCAGCAAGAAAATATTATTTATCAACCCTGTTAACAGCGCAATAAACGTTAAAAATCCCAAGTCTAACTCGATCATATGGATTATATGGGCAGCACTTAATAAATAACCCCCACCAGCAACCACCACAGGAAAATAACGAACTAAACGGTCGGGAATACGTTTGCGGTTACTATACAAAAAGCGTACGCTCCCGAGCAATAATAAATCCCGCAAGCCCACGTTCACAACCTTAAACCAGAATTCGTTCTCGGGAAAGGGCACAATCGGCAAATAAAAATAATAAGCCCAGACAATTTCGCACAATAACAAAACCGCAAACCCTAAATATAGCCATTTTTTTGGCTGTTTTTGCATTTTTTTCATTTGTTAAGACTACCACCTAACCGTTAAAATTAACTGCATCTTGCCCCAAATACCTGCCCTAAATGCAATGTATACATTCCCATACATTTTACCATAATCTGTAATTTGTTAACAGCTAGATTTCGGCAAATTGGGCAAAAGAAATAACCCCAGACATAGCTGAGGCTATAAACTTTCTAATAACTTTTCATATTGAGCAACCACTAAAGTTTTTTCATATTTTTCAGTAAACACTTTTTTAGCATTCTCCGCCATTTGCAATTGAGTTTTTTTGTCCAAAAGTTTTGCAACTGCTCTTTCCAATGCTACTAAATCTCCATGTGCCACAACAAAACCACAATCTGCCTCGACTATTATCTGTGCCATTTCGCTTTCAGGCTCACTTATACAAATAATTGGCTTACCTAATGATAAATATGTGTAAAATTTACTAGGAACTGCTAGTCCAGTCAAATTTTTTTCCAAAGAAACTACAAAAGCACTTGCCTGTTGCATTTTCCGTAAGTATTGCTCTTGTTCTAAAAAGGGCGAAAATTCAACATTTGTTAATGCTAATTTTTCGGCTTTTGCTTGTAAGGAATCTCGTTGTGCGCCAGCGCCTATAAAGCAAATATTGATATCAACCATGGAAACAGCCAAATCCAACAACATCTCTAAGCTGTGAAACTTCCCCATATTTCCAGAATATATTAGTTGAAACTCATTTCCTGGAGAACAACTTGGACAGTTAACTTTTTCAGCCCAGTTAGTAAACACAACTATTTTATCGGCGTTTACCAAATAATTATCAATTAAATATTGTTTCATATCACGACCTAAAACAATTATTTTATCGGCTTTAAGAAAAACAAAATTATTTACTACCAATATAACTTTAGCCATAAGGCTGTTAGGTCTTGTTGCGCCCATCTTAATTGCTATGTCTGGATATAGGTCATGTATTAAATAGATAAACTTCCGCTTACCTTTTAATATTGCTGGCAACAATGGCATAATTGGCGGATTAGACACACTAATTAAAATATCTTTATTTTTATGCAACCCTGTTTGTAAAGTGTAAAAACATGCTTGCATAAAAAACATCAGATAATTAAAAATACGTCCTAAAGCTTTGTTTTTGTCTTTAAAATTTTTAAAAACCCTATGAATTTCTACTTTTTCCCAAACTTCATGCGCTGCTAAAATTGTATTTTTACTATCATTATGAATTTGGCGACTGCTTAAAGCCGTTACCGCAAAGCCTTTCCTTGCTAAATATGAAAATAATTCAGCCAAAACCTTCCCCGTTCCAGTTTGATCTGGATAAAAAAACTGTGAAAACACCAATAATTTTTTCAAATTAACTCTCCTACCTAACATCTCGCAATAATATTTCAAATAACTCACGCCAGTTTTTAGCAAAAGGTTCTTCGTTTTTTACCATCGCTATTTCTGTTGCAAAGGTTTTGTCAATTACCAATTCTTTTAATATTGACGCCAACTTTATATAGTCATTTTCCGGGAAAAATTGTACTCGCTCATACCCTGATAAAGTCTCGCGTGCATATTCTTTGTCAACTGCAATTATTGGTTTTTCCGTACTGGCAAACTCTGATAACGGCATACCCCATGTTTCTAATTTAGACGGAAAAATCATCCCTGTAACCTGGCTATAATATTCAAAAATTTTACTCCGTGGTTGCAAACCAATAAATCTTAGTTTAGGATTGTGTCCATATTTAGTAACTATTTTCTTGGCATAAGCATTTTCCGTACCATCAATTGTTATTAATACCTTTATATCTATATCTTTTAAACACTGTATTGCCTCGCAAATAACTTCAATATTCTTGTATACACTAGGTAATGTCGGATAAATAAAGGTATTATTAGCTAACTCTGAATCAACTTGCTCAACTAAAATCAGCTCTCGACAAGGATGCGCAACTATAATATTGTTTAATTTAAAAAGCTCTTGAAATTTATGCCGCATCCACTCTTGTTGCACAATTATATAGCGATTGCTATATATATTAATTCTATATAAAAACTTATAAAACAAGGTAAATAATGTTACCTTAAAATCAATAAAATAGTCTTTATAAGGCATTTTATAGAAAGGCGCAGAATTATGACAATATACTGCTTGAAAATCCGTTTTAACTAAAGGGGACATATCATGTAAGGATAACCAGAAATAAATATCTTTGTCTTGAGAGTATTTTTTAAACCAGCGATATTCATAATAACAACGCCAAAACCAAGAAGTTTTAGCCTTAGGACATTCTATAAATTCAAAGCGCTGGTCAAATTCTGCAAATAATTCTTTGCGATGTACAAATACCGTGATTTTATAAAGATCTAAATATTTAGTGGCTTCTAGCAAACAATCCTTGAAAACAGACAGCATTCCTCCCGCTACTATATTCACTCCGGAAATAACAATGTTCTTCATATAATCCCAGCCTTATATCTAATTCTACCTTTTATAAAATAATAGCCTTCAAGCAACAATCCACTCAGTAAAACTGATATTAACAATTTTACTTGCCAATAATTTTGTTTTAAGACCTTCTCTACAATAATATGAGCAATATTATTTGTATAAACATGTAAAATCATAATTTGCAAGGAATGCTTACCTAAATAACTCAAAATCGGAAAACGTCCTCGTAGCAATCTATCAATAATTTCCACTAAATTAAAAATAATTACTATATTTAATAAAGCATAAACTATACTAATTATTTTATTGTCATATAAACCCATTTGAATATTGGTATCCGGAATAGGCAAGTTTAAAATCGCTAATAAGGCAACGATACTTAATCCGCGAACCAGAACGATATTATTTTCAACTTGCTTATACAAATATCCTAGAAAAACATACAAACTTGCATCTAAACCAGCACGTATCCCTAAGTAATTATGAAACTCGAATTTATATAAGCTCGCTATAACCAACAATAAAATGTAAGCTACCCAGCTATTCCTAGAGTTAGATCCCCAAACAAAAAAACTTTTTGCCCAAAATAATGCTGGTAAAAACCAGAGTACAAAGCCATAGTGAGCAATCGGAGCGCTATTGGCATATAAAAATGTATCAACTAGCATTTCTTGCCAAGTTAGCATTTCTCTTGCTAAAAAATAATTACGTAAACTCGCCAAAAGAATCCCTGCGATATTGGCTAGCACAAATATCCTAAAATATTTTTTAGCATAATTTGCTATAACTGAAAAACAGTTTTGATAATTATTTTTCAATAAATAGCCTGCTATAAAGAAAAATAACGGCATATGCCAAGAATATATATATTTTGAATAAGGATTACCAATATGCCCTAAAACAACAGCCAGAATCCCAATCGTTTTTACTAGATCAATTTTATCAATTCTAATATTCACTATAACTTACCTAGCCCTCTTGCAATTATTTCCGCCGATTTCAAAGGGCTATTAGCTCGTGATATCGCCAAAGACCTTTGCGCGAATAACTCTAAGTCTATTTTATCTCTAACAATTAAACTTATTCGGTGTTTTAATTCAGATAAATTATCCGGGTTAAAAGTAAGCCCATTGAATCCTGGTTGCACAATGTCAGGCACACTACCACATCTCTCTGATATCAACACCGGTAAACCTAAAGAAATAGCTTCGTCTACTACTAGTCCCCACGTTTCCGATAAACTCGGCAACACAAAAACTTTACTAACCAAATAGTATTGTGGCAAAAATTCCTGTTGCACAAATCCTGGCATAATAATATTTTTTAGCCTAAAAGCATTTATCAAACTTCGCAGTTCTGTTTCTTGTTTACCACTACCAACTAAAATTATACCCCATTGTTCTTCAATTCCTAATTCTTTCACTGTCTCTGCATATGCTTGCAAAAACATTCTAATATTTTTTTCAGGCGAAAATCTCCCCACATAAATAAAATATTTCCGCTTGGGAATGTTTAATTTACTATACAATTCTTCTTTGCTTGCCTCGTTATGATATTTTTGTAAATATTTATCATACAACGTTTTTTCAACACCGCCAACACCTTTCATAACCACTATTTTAGTGTCTGCTAGCCCTAATTTACAAAGATATTGTCGATGTTTTTCTCCTGCGGCAATAGCTAAATCACAAACTGAAAAAAATATTTTTTTAACAACCTCTTTAACGGCATTACGCTGATGATCCTGTTCTTGCGACTCCATGATAACCACAAATTTCACATTGTGGACTAGTCTCCACAACCAAATTAACCAAAATGCCAAGAGATCGTAACCGCCGACAACTATTGTCTTTGGTCTATGTTGGCACAGATATTTAAAAACTTGTATACTAAGTTTTACTTGCGATAACTTTTCTAACTTTACTTCATTTAACACTGCATATTCATACTGAATCTTATCTCTATCAACTAACCACTCACGCTCACCTGCTGTATTAGTACAATATATAACTTTTAAATCTCCCTCCAACAAGCTATTAAGTTCATTAAATAGCAATGTTTTATACGGGGAAATAATATTATGAAACAAATGTATTTTTTTCATTTATTTTCTCCATCATTAAGCAACATAGCTAAATTGAAGATTTTATTCAAACATAAACTCTTCAATTTTAATTGCTTGGATATCCCATGTAAATTCCTTAGCCTTAAGACGATTTTTATCGAAAATTATTTCGGCTTCTTCTTGATATTTATTTAAGACTAGCTCTAAGGTTTTATTCATACTTCGCGCATCAGACTCGCAAAATTTTATATGGTTTTGAAATTTTTCATAGTTAGGAAACTTAGTCGAAATAATAATTTTCCCCGTAGCCAAATACTCTAGAATTTTCGAGGGAAAGTTATTCGCATTTTCTGGTAAATGCATATTTCTAGGGTTTATAAAAACATGTGCTTCACTAAGTAATTGTTGGTACTCTTGTCGACTCAAAAAGCCACGATATTCTATGCGTTCATCAAGTTTAGACAAAGCCTGTATAGCTGATACTAACTCCCCGCGCCCACTGAAAATAAAGCGAACATCTTGCCTTTGACATTGTTTAATCATATCTAAGAAAATATCTATGCCCGTTACCTGATTTATTAGGCCAGCGTACACTACTTTTTTTACATTGTTATTGCGATTTAAAGTAATTTTAGCAAATTCATTCCAAGATATTCCGCCTTCCAACAAAAAAGTTTTCTGCGCTGAATATTTATTTTGCAAAGTTTTAGACAAAAATATTAACCCAGAATAAGCACATAATTGTTTAGTGTATAACCATAATATAAACTTGCGTAAAAGATTCTCTTCTTTTTGGTAATCATCAAAATCTGCAACAATTAAATATGTTTTAACCCCTAATAATTTTCCCCATATATTTACCAAAAAGCTAATATGTAAGTGATTATACAATAAGATTGCATCACAATTTTTCCCCATACGCCATAATTTAAGATAATAAGAAAAAACCGCTTGTATTTTAGCAATCTTAGTGTTAGCAATAACAGCTTCAATTTTTTGTTTATGCAGTTCCGATTTTAAAGTATCGAGATAATCGCTCGGGATTGGCATCCCAATATATGATAAAATTGTTGTTTGATTATTCTTACTTAGATTATTAAGTAAATTTCCTTGAAAAATATTTGCCGCTTGTGAGCTACTTTCGATTTTGGCAATTGCTATCTCCGGTAAATAGGTTCCTAAAAACAATATTCTTCTCACTTAATTAGCCTCATCAACATTTTCTAAATACCATTTATAAGCCATCTGCAAACCAGTTATTAGCTCAATTTTAGCCTGCCAACCTAAAGTTTTTAAATAGCTGACATCATTTATTTTTACCATTGTCCCATCTGGTTTAGTCGTATCAAACTCTAGTTGACCTTCAAAACCAACAACCTTAGCCATAGCTTCAGCTAATTCTTTAATAGTAATGCCTATCCCGGTTCCAATATTAACAATTTTATCATCGCTGTAGCTATTCATTAAATACACACAAGCTGCCGCTAAATCATCCGCATACAAAAACTCACGTATCGGCTTGCCTGTACCCCAGACTACGACCTTATCTTGCTTATTTACTTTAGCCTCATGAAATTTCCGCATCAATGCTGGCAAAACATGCGAGCTATTTAAGTCAAAATTATCATTAGGCCCATACAAATTAGTCGGCATAACCGATATAAAGTCAGTCCCATACTGCTTGTTATACGCTTGGCACATTTTTATCCCGGCAATTTTAGCAATCGCATAGGCATCATTAGTAGGCTCAAGCTCCCCGGTTAGCAAATATTCTTCTTTAATAGGTTGCGGACAATTTTTAGGATAAATACAAGAACTACCCAAAAACAATAATTTTTTTACCTGGTATTTATGTGCTAAAGAAATGATATTATTTTGGATACTCAAATTGCTATAAATAAAATCAGCTGGATAAGTAGAATTAGCTAAAATACCACCTACCTTGGCCGCCGCTAAAAAAACATATTCTGGCCTTTCGCAAGCAAAAAACTCTTCTACCGCAGCTTGATTTTGCAAATCCATTTGTGCATGAGTCCGATAAACTAAATTAGTATAACCTTGTGCTAGTAGCTCTCTTACTAATGCAGAACCTACTAAGCCCCGATGTCCCGCGATATATATTTTACTATCTTTTTGCATGTTTTCACCTTATTACTATTATTTAATACCCCAGCTAAAAACCGCTGGGGTATTATTAATTTTATTCGTTATATTGTTTAACATCAAAGCCATGTTGCTCACAAAGCACGTCACGTTTAGCGCTATTGATATCTTCCCGCACCATCATCGTTACCAACTCCTGCAAGGGTGTCTCTGGTTTCCAGCCTAATTTTTGTTGCGCTTTAGTAGCATCCCCTAACAACAACTCTACTTCTGTAGGGCGGAAATAGCGCGGATCAACTTCTACCAATACCCGTCCATCTTGATCTAAGCCTTTTTCATTTACCCCTTCACCTTGCCAAGTAATTTGAATTCCAGCTTCAGCAAATGCTAGGCTTACAAATTCTCTTACTTCATGCGTTTCGCCTGTTGCAATTACAAAGTCTTCAGGCTTTTCTTGTTGAAGCATCAACCACATTGCTTGTACATAATCTTTAGCAAAACCCCAGTCCCGTTTTGCACTCAAGTTACCTAAGTATAATTTATCTTGCAATCCTAGTTTTATTCTAGCTACAGCTCGAGTTATTTTCCGTGTAACAAAGGTTTCTCCACGCAAAGGTGACTCATGATTGAACAAAATACCGTTACAAGCATACATATTATAGGCTTCACGATAATTTACGGTAATCCAGTATGCATATAACTTAGCCACAGCATAAGGACTGCGCGGATAAAAAGGCGTGGTTTCTTTTTGAGGAGTTTCTTGTACTAGACCATATAACTCACTGGTAGAGGCTTGGTAAAATCTAGTTTTTTCTTGCAAACCTAAAATTCGAATTGCCTCTAAAATTCTCAAAGTACCCAAAGCATCAGAATTCGCCGTATACTCTGGCGTATCAAAAGATACTTGCACATGACTTTGTGCTGCCAAGTTGTATATTTCGTCTGGTTGTACTTGTTGAATTATTCTAATTAAATTAGTGGCATCTGTTAAGTCGCCATAATGCAAGAAAAATTTAACATCTTTTTCATGTAAATCTTTGTACAAATGATCAATTCTATCTGTATTAAATTGTGATGAGCGACGTTTAATTCCATGAACAATATAGCCTTTAGCTAATAAAAGTTCTGCTAAGTACGCCCCATCTTGTCCTGTTATTCCTGTTATTAGTGCTGTTTTTTGCATAATAGTACTCCTTAAATGTTAATTTCCTCATAAAGATCTATATATTTTCTAGCAACATGTTCTATAGTAAAATTTTCTACAACTTTTCGTCTAGCATTAACTTCATATTGTGCCAAATTATCTGCTAAAAGTATTCTTAATAGACATTTACCTAATTCTATAGCGTCATAAGGTTTCGCCAAATAGCCATTGCTACCATTTACAATTAAGTCACTCATTCCACCTATATCAAATGCAACTACTGGTCTACCACAAGCCAGAGATTCCATTACAGTATTCGGTAAATTCTCGGATTTAGAAGGTGCAACAAAAACATCTGCACTAGAATAAACAAGTGCCAATGTATAATCATCATTAACTTTCCCCAAATAGTTTATTGGAACTCCAAAATTTTCTGGAGTCAAAGGTTTGTCAGAACCAAAAATCAAAATTTCAAAATCTAAATTTCCGCAATTAGTTTTTAAATATTTTAGGGCATCCTTTAAATAATTATAACCTTTGTTTTCATCTGCAGTACTACTAATAGCCCCAAAACAAATTATTTTTTTGTTTTCAGGCAAATTCAATATTTCTCGCGCAATTTTTTTTTCTATCGGTTTATATATACTTGTATCAATACCATTAGGAATAACAACGATTCTTTTATTATTCATCAGCGAACTATTTTGGGCACATTTAGCCAACCAATTACTAGGAGCAACTACTGTCATATCAAGTATTTCATATATTGCTTTTTTCTTTTTCCAAAATGTTTTCGCTAAATTAAATAACTTTTTATTTTTTAACATAGCACACTTTTCACAATTATGTTCATACTCTAAACAATAATATGGTATATGACATCCACCCGTAAAAGCCCACGAATCATGTAGAGTCCAAATGTATTTTTTCTTAAAATCCAATTCTTCTAACCTGAAAAATCCTCCATTAATCCAGTGTAAATTTACAATATCAAAATTATTAGATTTAATGTATTTCCTTAAAGTTGGGTTAGGGATAATATTTAGACTAAATGGCTTTGATAGTTTCGTTTGAAATATTTTTTTGAATCCGTTTTCTAAGTGTGGTGCAAAAAGAGATCTAATCTTACCGATATATCTATCATCATCTTGAACCCAATAGTCACCTAAAGTTTTCTTTTGCACATATAATCGGCTATCTATATTATTTTTCACAAATTCTTTTTGCAATCTACACGCTGATCTAGCAGCTCCACCACCAGAGTCAAATGTGCTTAGTTGTAATATCTTCATCTTACCCAAAATCCATTCATCGCTTCGCGAAATTTTTGCAAATCCCAATCTCTCACAACATATCTAGGAATCTGCTTGCAGTCTGTCCATCTGTGAACTTGTCCCCTAAAATTAGACGCCACATTTGTAAAACCCAAATCTGTTAATATGCGAATTGTATCTTTATTATAATCATTATTTCCACCAAAAGGATACGAAAAAACTTTAATTTCCTTGCTCAAAACTTCTTCCAAATAACTTTTACTACCAGATATTTCTTGCATCTGAGTTTTATAATTCTGAGAAGATAGTGCTGTATGAGTAATAGTGTGTGCCCCTATCGTAATGTATTTACTTTTTGATAAAGAAATCAATTGCTCCTTAGTCATGCCTAGTGCATCTACTTCAATTTCACTTGTTTTAAATAGTTTTTGAAGATTACTTAAATATACTTCTCGCCTATTCTTTTCTAATTTTTTCAGGACTGGATGTATCTTATTGTGTATAACAATTAAATCGTTTCTGTCACAAATTTTTTTTCTAAAAACTAAATCTTCTACTTCTATTTCAATGCATTCGCCATATATTTCCGAACCCATTATGATACTTTCCAATTTATCCCACCAAAAAATTTGCCTATTAGCAATCATATCTGTGCTTATAAATATAGTAGCCGGAATCTTTAATTCTTCTAAAATCGGCAAAGCATTTAAATAATTATCCATATAACCATCATCAAAAGTTATAGCTACGCATCTTTTGTTTCTTATTTTACCAACATCTTCAAAGTTTACTATTGTATAGTTATCCTTTAAAAACTTCATTTGTAAATAAAATTTTTCTGGTGTAACTGCCAATTGATGAATATCACTGTTTAGATTATTCACACGATGATAAAGCAATACTATATCAGGTGTGTCTATAATGTTGAAAATTATATTTCTTGTTTTTTTAATCTTTTTATAAATTGCTCTTAACATAATATTAACCACTCTTCTTAGCAACAATACCTATTGTAATTTGATAATTGTTATCTTCTTTATCTAATAATTGAGGTTCCGGCAAATCTTCTACCGCAATTCCCTGCAAAAAAGCAATCCCTGCTAATACATTGCCATAAATGAACACTTGAACATTTTCTACACCAAAAACTTCACTAATCATTCTGCCGATACTTTTATCAGTAAAACGCCAATAGTCACCCCATCTATCCATATCATATCGACTTATTTGTGTCAAACCTGCCACAGTAACAAGCAAAACACCATCTTTTTTCAAAATTCTATGACTTCCTTCGATAGCTTTCTTTACATCATAAATAAAATTATATGTTTGTGTACAAATGAAACAATCAACTTTTTCAGTTGGAAGGCTATCTGGCTTAGATAAATCAGCTACAATTGTTGCCAAATCACTAGGAACCGCATTTAATATTTCAATTCTACTAACTTTTTCGCCATATTTTTTAGTATAATACGGTTCTGCAACTTCTAAAACCGTTCCTTTAACAAAATGCTTTTGGCTATTTAAAAATTTTTCTATATAATATCGATCTATAGGGGTCCCTCTATCCATACCAAAAACAGAACTAATAGGAGTATTTATTTGTAAACTATTAAAAACAACTTGATTTCTAAATATTTTTTTCAGAAAATTGATCACAATTTACTTCACCCCTTATAGCAAAAATATTTAATTGGCAATCAAAAACACCTTGATTTTTTTCCACAAATGGTGAATCTACTGTAGCTATATCTTGTATTTTAATTCTAAACCCTGATTGCTTAATTATTCTTAATATTTCTGGCAAACATTGTTCTTTATCCATTTCCGAATGATATTCAATAAATAATGTGTTCACCTTATAAAGCAAATCATTTATTCGTGGTAAAACAATTCGTTCTGCTCCTTCAATATCAATTTTCAAAAAATCAATTCTATCATATTTATCTAATATTTTTTTCGCATCAACTGCTACTACTTCAATTTTTTTATGAGTACCTTCATCTGTTATTCTGCCTCCATCTGCCCCTTCTGAATCAAAATACAACTTCGTATTCTTATCCCATACTGCATTATTTAACAAAAATACATTACTAAATCCTCTAACATTTTGTTCTAAATATTTAAAGATTTTCGCATCTGCCTCATAAGCTTCTACAATGGCTTCTGGATATAGCGTTTTAAAATATAAAATACTCAAACCTATATTTGCTCCCATATCTATTATTACTGGTTTTTCAGACACTGACTTAAATTTATATATTTGCTTTACAAAAAGTTCTTCATATGTAGATAAAAAGCTAGCAACATCAGGGACTAAAAATGTTGGCTGATTTTTATCAAACTTTATAAGTTTGTCTTTATAACGAGGATAACCCGAGTTTTCAGAAAATAATATCGATAAGCTTCGGTAACTTTTGCAAGTTAAAAACTTATAGATATGCTTTGCTGGATAGTACCAAACCGGCTTTATTAATCCATTCATTGTTTTTCTTCCTTTTTACTAAATATCTAAAATTTTCACAGACGCAAATCGCTCTCTCATTTTATAAAAACCTTCAACGCTCATACTGTTTTCTTTAATAACTGTTTTAAAATTATTTTTAATAATATCCCTAGCAATAAAATATTTTTTAGGCAATATAAATAATTGAAATAACCTGAAATTATAAAAACTTAGACAATCCCCACTAATAAATAATTTTCGTTCTTTAAAGTCAAACAAAATACCTTTATCAAAATTTCCGAAATCAGAATTAGATAATTTTTCTTGTTTACTAATAATATCTAGACCATCATTAAATATTTTATTTATTTTATCAGAAGTACTCAAGCTGAAATTGCTAATACTTTCTTTTCTTATCGCTGCTACTCTACTTTCAAAATCATATTCATGTTTAAGTCTATATATGATATTGTTGTTATTTATAGATATTTTCATGTTATTTAGAATCAAAAGAATTTGTCGCAATGAAACATTCGCGTTGTTTTGAATTTGCAAAAACATTTGATAAAAATATGCATTCCACATTAGAATTAGATTATAATAAGTTTTACTATCTAATTGTTCTTCTATTATGTCTTCACTTATAGCAAAAAGCTTTTTAATATTATCAACAGTATGAAAATACTTTATATACGCTAAATCTTTTTTTGAAATAATTATACTTTCATGCCAAAAACAATATTCAGAGTTTGGAGCATTTCTTATTATTTCCTCTATGCAGTTTTTTTTTAAACTATATTCATTTAAATCATCTAGCACAATCATAATATCTATATCTGAAATACCTGGAAATTTTATTGAACCGAACTGATAAACCCCAAAAATAAATGATTTTTTTTTCAAATTTTCAACAATATATTCTATACAGATATCATAATCAGCATCATCCAACTTTTTTAAATCATAAATAATATTCATTTTTTATCCTTTCTATATAATCAAAGAAATAAAGAAAATCCTCTTTTCTTACTTTATCGATACCTTCTAAATTATATACCTTAATCGTAGGCATAAATTTTCTAGAAATAAATTCCATCATATTTCTGTTGTCCAAAAATTTAAATATTTCATTAAAAAAACAGCAACTTTTATAAGTAGGTGTTTTATCCCACTTAATTCTAATGTAGCTAGCCCAATCTAATACTATCTGCGCCTTTTCATCTAAGATTTCATTCGAACGCCGTATAGCCTCAGATTTTGAAATAATCTCTCCCCTTACTTGAAAAGTCAATGGAATTAATAATGATATAGCAGATATTAGGTTTTTCAAGCTATATAAATTGCATTTATTTGCAAATAATTTTTCAGTTTCACTTTTTCCTTCATTTATTATACAATCAAAAATATTTAAAAATCCTTCCATAGAGACTTTTTCTTCTACCGATAATTTTAAACTAACGTTATCTTTTCCAATAGCTATACATTCTCTAAAAACTGCTATAGGCATTATGCTTTGATTATAATTAGACAAATCATACTCTGTAAAAATCCAGTGTCCATGATGTTGTAGCGAATCTATGAGCTGATATGTCTTGTTTAATCCACTTAAAATCTTCTTTACATTTTTAAAATTCTCAAAACTAGAAAAAACTTCTTTTTTTAATATAATAATATCATCAATATCCGAAAACGCTGTTTGCGTTTCATCCGCATAGCTTCCGTGTATAAAATAATAAAAATATTTATTATTATTATATTTTTTTTCGAAAATATCAAATGGGAAAAACGTTTTCCCACTTTTTTCTATCTCTAAACATAATTCTTTTTTAAACTCTCTCTTATTTTTAAATTCATCGATAGTTTTAATCAAGTTATTAATTTCTAAATATATTTCTTTTTCAGACATCTCTCTCTGCTTATACCTAATTTTTTTTAATGTCCTTGGCAAAAAATATGATTTTTTAGTTATACAATCATTAAAATAAATATTGCATAACCTATTTATTTCATTTATTAATTCTATCTCATTATTTTTACACATTTTTTCTCCATTCAGTTGAAGTTATTATAATCTACATATTTCATCATTGCAGTTTATTAATTTGCTAATTAATAATATTTCTTGGATGGTTAGTTTTTTACACAATAAAAATTACAGACTAACTAAAATTTTTTTCAATTTATTTTTTATTCTTTTCCATAATGTTAATCTATTATCATGAAAAAACTTTTTAAAAATAATATATCCTTCATAACTCTCTGCAATAACTAATGGTAGATATTTAAGCTCATCAGACAACTTAGTAGTTAAATATTTGTTATCTGCTTGACAGTGAACTCCTGAACCATCCAAGCCAATGTTTTTTGTCATCGATTCATTTGGATGAAGTATTAGCCCATCTTTTAAAAACATTATAGCACTCCAAAACACAGCCCATGTATATATTTTCCCGTCAATATTATCTAAAACCTGCCCCCATATATTCTCTTCATTGTCAAAATTAAATTTTTTAATTTTGACACTATCAAAATTTTTTACCAATTTATCTGGATTACGTTCAAAGTAAGCCCATGCCCTTGACCAAGTAGCCCAGCCCCAACAATTCCCTTTTTTAAGAAAAAATGGAGTTGAGAGACTTTTATTATCAATAGGATACAAATACCCTCCAATAGTCATAACTTTTTCTTCATCTTTGTAAACTTCTAAGGCATCATTCATATACTTTAAAAACCATTTTGAAGTCACTATATCATCTTCTAAGACAATAATTCGCCCATACTTGTTCACAACCTCTGTGACACCGTTAATTATACTATTAGCCAATCCTTAGTTAGTTTTTTGCTCTATTATTTTTACACTTTTAAATCCAGTAATGCTCTTTATATATTTTCTTACTTCTTGCACTTTTTCTTCAGCTTGAGCATTTTTCGCCGCATCCGCATAAATAATAAGTTCGCTTTCAGCTGCATATACATTCTTTTGCAAGGCTTCTACTGTTTGCTGCGTATGCCAAGGCCGATTGTAAACAAATAGCACAATTGGCGCAAATCTTTCATGTTTAAGATTTTCCACTGAGATATATTCTTCATTAATTGTACCCATATTTAATTATTTCCTACCCTCTATATTTTATTTTCCGTTTTTCAAAATTTACATTTAATTATATCATTTTATCGCTTTTTTTCCTATATATAACCTTCAATTAACAAGAAAAAAGATAGTTAATAGCTATTTATTAGATCTTGCAATCTAACCTTAGAAGTGTCTTGCTTACGCTATTAACTATCTTTTTCTTATTTAATTTTTTCATTTAGCAAATTGCTTAGTCTATTGATTACTTCAGTTAGCATATCTAGTTTACGCTCCATGCGCAATAATAGATACCAACTCAGTGCCATAGGAAAGCCGAAGTTTGCGATAATACTCAGCAAATCCGTCTCTTGCATAGGCATCTTTCAGCAGACTAGGCTGATAACAACTGCTTATCTTTGCTAATTACGAATATTTCTTTGATTGCTGCTGGTTTATCGCCTTTAGCTGTTTCAATTGCCCCACTAGCAATTACAGCCTGCATCACCGCTTCTACTTCAGCTTTAGTCAAGTTTTCTTTCGGATCATTGACCATTAACGATAAACTTTTGCCAGCTACAGTTTTAAACACCATTTGCAAACTTTGCGCCATCTGCTTACCCTCCTTTCTTAATTTTTACCCCTAAGCTTAGGCTAAAGTGCCCGCATCATGCCGAACTACTTTAGCAATATCTGGCTTAAAGAGTTTAGCTAACTCTAAAGCTACAGTATGTACTGCTTCATCAGAAACTGATTCCGCAATATTATTGTAGCCATAAGCCTTATACTTAGGTAGTCCATTAGCTAAGGTTCCAACTTGCACGAGCAAGCTTAAGCTGGATTTTTCACAAACTTTTTCAACTGCCATCTGCTCACCTCCTTTCTGTGTTTAGAATACACCTAAAGTAAGTTTGCAAACGCCAAGTTTCCGACAAGCTAAAAGCCAATATATTTAGCTACTTGATAACACACTTCATTGTGCCAGCGCTGAATTGTCCGCTCGGATACATGGAGTTGGTATGCCAAACCAGCTGTGGTATAGTGCTTGTTTTGTCCATATTTTAATTGCATAAACCTTTGTAATTCTGGCGTTAAATCCGCCAAAGCCAAAGTAATCCCTTCCGTAACTAGTCTTAGTCTTTGCCAAACAATACTATTTAAGTCCGTATGCTTATCTAAATCTTGCAAAGTTTGTAAATTTCTTTGATAATTAGCTAACTCAAATTCTATATAATTTTTTTGTACACTATTCATCTACTCACCTATAACTGCTTAATTTTTAGATAATCTTCTAGCCCAGTCAGTAAGGCTTGCACAAAACTTTGTTGTTTAGTACATAATAAATTTTCTTCATAAGGATTACTGATAAATGCCAATTCCACTAAAACCGCAGGTGCCTGTGTAAAAGTTAGCACATAAAAATTAGCTGTCTTAACCCCACGATTTCGCAATTGCAAAGTTGCAACTAACGCCTGTTGCAAACATACTGCCAGTAACTCGCCATCATTACTTTCTTCATAATAATAGCACTCAGTTCCTTGAGCCTGCCTATTGCCATGCGCATTAGCGTGTAAACTAATAAATAGTTCTGGTTCATAGGCATTGGCCTGTTGACATACTACCTCTAAGTCATCTAATTGTAAGAATTGTACTTGGTGTCCGCGCTTTAATAGTTCCTGTTCAAACAATTGTGATATTTGCCGACAAACAGTAGCCTCAAACGTACCGCGGCTGCCAATTGCCCCTGGATCAACTTCACTATGCCCTGCATTAATTGTTATTTTCATTTTTTAATTTAAAACCTCCAATATTCCCTGTTTTCTTGATTTTAATTAGTCATTTTGCTAAGTTAAACTTATTCAATTTGTGTTTAAAATTATTGCCCTAACGCAGTTTCCACCCTTACTAAACTCCTTAATTGTTGATAGACTTTTTTAAACTGTGCCGCTTGAATTCCTATATTTCACTCTGGCAAAGATTAAGATAACCTACCTTGGGCTTATTACTTACAACAGTAATTTCACCAATTAGATTTTTGCTAGGGATTCAAGTTAATAATTGTGCTTACCCAAGTACATTACATCTTAGTTGGCAAAGCTTGGGTAACTGTTAAAATCAATTCCTGATATTCGAATATCTGCCTTAGTATTAGTTCGAAACTGCATTATTAGCTCCTGTATCATCTTCTCTCCCTCCTTTGCAATTTGTTTTAAAAAAGTCTCTCTACCTATAAGCCTTCTCCAAGCTAAAAATTAACCCCCTTATCAAAATATTTTCTTAATTTAGCCAAAGCGCGGTCACGCCGATGAGATATCGCGGCTTCACTAACGCCCAAAACATGGGCAATTTCACGCAAAGAAATATTTTCCAAATAAATTTTTTCGATTAATTTTCTTTGTGTTGGTTCAAGTTTTTCTAAAATATTTTCTATTAATTGCTTAACTTCTCTATTTATTACAAGATTTTCAACCAATTGATATTCAGTTGCTATGTTATGTTGGTTCTCACAATAACTAGTATGTCTTCGAGTCTCAGCATGATCATTATTGTACTCTTGTCGATTTAATTCTTGGATATATTCTGCCCAATAGTCTTCCACCCTAAATTCTTGCATTTTGCCTACACAAAAATTGTACTTAACTGTTTTCATGATTGTCCCTCCCAATATAAAAATAAAAAAAAGCTGCCTCGCCTAAGGTTAATGTCCTTAGCAAGACAACTTTTAACTGTATTATATTGCAAATCGAGAAAAAGTAAAGTCCTAATTTAAAAAATTATTTAAAATTAAATTTATTGTAATCTACTCTTTCGCATGTATCGTTTTCTCCACCTATGCCTATATTATATATCTTAATGCCCTTATCCTTAAAATAACTTGTAACTAATCTCCACTTCCGTAAAGTCTGATAATTAGCATACATTAGCTCCTCATTACTTCTACTGTCTATGCAAATTTCTTCGTAAAAATGAGCTTCACGTTTTTTTAAATACCAATCACAGTCACAACCTAAAAAATAAATTTCCTTAAATCCCATATATACACAGTTGCAAATAGCCGAATATATTACCCCATCCATAAATGAATTAGCCTTACTGATATCTTCATTAATCTCACTTTTATTTGACAACCCTATGCTTTTCTTCCCCAATATATAGTATATTTCATTATCAGATAAAAATCTTGATTTTTCAATATAGGCAGAAGCATCGGCATTAAGAAAAATGATTGTTTTACTATCATTAAAAGTTTTGCTAACTTCCGTAAAATAATTGTCTGGATAAAATTCGGATTTTTCACCATAACTCTCTAATGCTTTTAACGGTTCTATAAACCCATAAAATTTAATATTTATTTCTTTTATTTCTTCATGCTTGTGTAAACTATTAACCGCATATGTGAATTCGTTTTTTAACTTTTTCAAATCCATATATTTTATTGATGAGCCATTACCTATAATAAAGCACCTTTCTCCTAAATATTTATTTTCAATTTTTTTATTTTCAACTAGAATATCCTTATATTTATATTCGAAATACAGTGTTTTTAGTTTGTCATATATTTTGCTCTTTTTTATATTCAAAATATTTCTTTTCACAAATTTATTTATCACAACATGCTCCTTATTTATACTTTGTCAAATTTAACTGCCGTTCCGCGAGCTACATCACTTACAACTGTTTTCCCAATAAAAAATCTATAATATTTAGGACTTAATCCTAGTCCTGGCCTAATAGCCCGCATATTTTTTTCTGTAATTACTTCTCCAGCTTTAATATCTTCGATAAAATATAAACTCCTTCTAAACTGCAAACTTTTCTTCTCTTGCTCAGCAACTTGGTAACTCACCTGACCTAAGGCTTGCTTAACTTTCAATGCTTCTTCTACTAACTGCTTTAGTTCTGCTGGTTCTAAAGAAAATGCCGAATCAACTCCACCATCAGCTCTAGCTAAAGTAAAATGTCTTTCAATAACAGCTGCCCCTAAAGCTACGCTTGCTAGACTTACCCCAATACCCATTGTATGATCTGACAATCCAACCTCACAATCAAATAATTGCTTCATATGCGGAATGGTTAGTAAATTTGTCCCCTCAGGAGTTGCTGGATAGCTACTGGTGCATTTTAATAAAATAAGCTCTTTACAACCATTTTCTTTTGCCGTCTGAACTAAGTCAGCTAATTCAGCTACGGTAGTCATCCCTGTCGAGATAATAAGCGGCTTACCTGTTTTAGCTACTTTTTTTATCAATTCTAAATCGGTGTTCTCAAAAGATGCTATTTTATAGCAAGGAACCTCTAATTCTTCTAGAAAATCAACTGCTGTAGCATCAAAAGGTGTACTAAAGCCAATAATACCCAATTCTTTGCATTTATCAAAAATCGGTTTGTGCCACTGCCAAGGAGTATGCGCTTCTTGATATAAATCATATAAAGACCGTCCTGCCCACAGGCTATTTTTATCCTCGATAAAAAATTCGCCTTCAGAAATATCTAGAGTCATGGTATCAGCTGTATAGGTTTGCAACTTAATTGCATCTGCACCTGCTTTTGCGGCAGCTTCCACAATTTCCAATGCTCGTTCTAAAGACTGATTATGATTTCCCGACATTTCTGCTATTATAAAAGGTTTGTCTTTTAATTTTGAAAACATTAACTCACTTCCTAGTCAATAATTTTTCTGCCTAAAACATAAGCTTCTGCATATTTTTTCCCCACGGAGCTGCCTCGATATTTAGCCAAATATTCTACTGCTTCATATGATCTTGTGTGTGGCCAAAGTCGCATTTCTGCAGAATAAAATTCTAGAGCTTTCAGCTTTTTATTTAAGATAATTTCTTCAAACTCAACATACCAATTAGGCATAAAATAATTATTGTGATTGGCTATCTGATAATCTGTACTAGATAAAGTTTCAAAAAATAATATTTCTTTAACACTAGTATCAGGTAATGGCCTACAAGCTGTAATAACTGCTCTATTAGTTATTACATGATCAATATTTACATCGCCTGCGTGATGCGTATATACAATGCTAGGTTTAACGGCTTCTACAATTTCTTCAATTGGTTTTATAATATCTAACAAAGCTACACTATCCATTCTATTGTCTGGAAAGTTCAGCATTTTTAAACTTTTCGCACCTAAAAATTTACAAACTTTCTCAGACACATTATGCAATTCTTCTAGTTCAAGTTTTCTTAGCCCTTCATTTCGAGATTCATCTCTACTAGTAATCCCCTCTGCCATAATTAAAATATGAACTTCATCTCCAGCTATGATATGCTTAATTATTGTTCCCCCACAACCTAGTAGCTCATCATCTGGATGTGCTGCTACAACTAAAACTTTATTCATGCTCTTCAGCTCCTCTAAGGCGTATTGTTACATCTGCTTTTATGTACCCATCTTTAAGTGCAGCACGTTCAAATTCCAAGTTTATTTTGCCTATATTTAAAAAAGCTCTCGGATACCCTTCGGCATCTAGCATTCTAATAAAGTCATAAATTTCTTGCAAATTATCCTTACCTACTATATTTCCTTCTTCTGGTTTCCTTCTCTTGAAGATAGTAGGTTCACCCTTTTGTTCTTCAGGTATAATTTCTTTACTTAAAATCTCAAGCATCATCTCAGCACTTAACCTAGTTGCTCTTAAGTATATCTCTTCCGCATTACCGTGCAAAGACAAGGATTTTTTTAAATATACTGGGCCTGCATCTAGATCTTTAACGCACTTTAGTGCAGTTAGTTTTGTTTCATATATACCTCTTGCAATTAGGTTTTGTAATGGACTACCACCTCTACCAAAGGGCACATCTGTCATATGAAAAATAACACACTCAAAGTTTTCATATATTTCTGCTGGAATTAAATTTGACCAGTGGAAAAAAAATATGTATCGCAAGTCTAACTTAACTAAGTTTTCATAGTTAAGTTCTTCAGCTTTAGTAATCATTATTATATTTTGCCCTGTTGCGCTTAACAATTCTTCTAAAAAACTTTTATTCCAAGACTTATTGCCTGCAATTACTATATTTTTATTCAATCAATATTCATCTCCATATTGAAAATATCTACACTTCGCTCTTTTACATTTATACTGGTTTCATTAATTAAACTAAATCCTATTTTTCTATGAAAAGCTACACTGATAAGATTTTCTTTTAATACCTGAACATATATTTTTTTTAATTTTAGTATATTCTTTATATAATCAATAACAGCAAATCCCATAGCTGTACCTAAGCCTTTACCTTGTTCTTCAGCTAAGTAAATACTCCATGAACAACTTTTCGACTCAATATCATTTGCCATTATATTTACAACACCTATTGTCTTTTTATCTTTATCTACAATAAGATTTGTGATTCTATCATCATTTTGACACTTTTCAAACCACTTTAAATGCTCCTCCCATTTTATTATTTCCTTGTTAAGCATTGATTGTCTTACTATATTTGAGTTTCTCCACTTCAAAACATTTTTCAAGTCATCTTTATGCATCTTTCTTATCTCAATCATATAACAATCTCCATGCTTATAAAAAATTTTTTATGGGAATCTTCTTGTTATTTAATGTCTTAGGTTTCTCAAGAAGCTTGTTTTGTAATTTGGCCAACTCATTTGCTATTATTTTAGCTGTAACACATTCCTTAACCCCTAAAAATGTTATTACTCCTGCTTTTGCGGCTTCTTCGCATAATCTAACTTGGTTTTTAGCTATGGCTACAACAATACTTGGTAATTCTAAAAAACATCTTTCCCACGTAGTCGTGCCGCCAGCACCTATTGCTAAATCCGCTTCCGCCATCAGTTGCGCCATATTACTTACTTGACATAGATAATTGAAATTATTTATGTCGCAAATTAACTTTAAACTATCTTTATGAGGGTTACTCGCACCAACTACTACATTTATAGCAATGTCAGTTGTTTTTAGCTGAATCAAAGCTTCCAATGTTTTACCAGTTTCATTACTCGGATCACTGCCGCCAAAAAAAACTAAAATATTTTTAATTATTCCACTTCTTTTCCTTAACGTTTTTTTGGCAATATAAAATTCTTCTCGCAAGAGTGCATACTCTGGACCTAGTAATTGGTTACAATATTTAGGCACTAAACTTTGATATCTTAACTTCATATCAGCATAGTAGTTTTGATCCAATAAAACATCACAATCATGTTTGCGATTTGCCAAATCATCAATTACCATAATTTTTTTCACAAGTGGTCTAACTATATTTTCCCACTTATAATCGATAGCATAACTATCGATTATAAGTAGATCTACTTGTTGCTTTTGCAAAAAATCTTTTACCTCTTTCGCATCCTCTTGTTGCTTTACCGTAAGCCATTGTTCATAACCAGTTAATTGTTTATGACTTGTTTTTTTTGGTAAAACATATAGCGTAAAACCTTGCTTTTCTACCAGATAATTAAGATTTTTTTCTAAATCACGTGAAATGAATACTATATGCGCCTGTATTTGAGATTTTATTTGTTTTGCTAAAGTCAAACAGCGCATTAAATGGCCTGTTCCCATTAGCAATGATGAATCTACCCGAATCGCAACTTTCATAACTATTTTTCCATTAAAAACCATGTTAAATCATCACCTGGAAAAACATTGTCTCTATGATAAATAAAACCATAATCAATTAATTTTAAATCAGAAAAACGATTCATTATCTCTCCTGCAAAATCTCGTTTAAAAAGTTTCTGGCTATTCCCTCGGTACTCCACTTCTACTGGCGAAGGATTATAGTATTCTGAAACTAAAATATATCTATTGCTATTATTATATAAAATATCATAGACTTTATTTAACTCATCTGGATTTAAATGTATCAGCACACCTGCAGTAAATGTCATATCCCATTTTTCGCTAGATGAAAAATCTAATATTGACTGCTCATATACTGTTACCTGAGGGTTTTTCCTACATTCCTCTGCTGCATTTTTATTTATCTCAACTGCAGTCATTTTTATTTTTGGCAACAGTAAACCTATCGCTCTCAAATTTAAACCTATATTGGCTCCTAGTTCTAAACAAGAATCGATTTTTTCCGTTGATTGCAAAATCTTGCTAAATAAAGCCAGTTTAGTACTTAGCAATTCCTGGCTTTTATTTCTCTCTACATAATCATTCCCAAATTCGCCTGCCCAAAATTCTTCCTGCTCTGTTTTATATGTACTCACTATATATTCTCCTTGCTTTTTAAGATTTGATATTTTATTTCTGCTAATTTCCAATCTTCGATATTATCAATATCTTGTACTTCTAATTCGCTTACTTCATGATGAATGGTGTTTTCCATTATCAAACTCTTTGTTTCTAAAAACCTAGACACGCAAAACATATAAAATTGTCCACTATCATGAAAAAACGGTTCTAAATCTTGCGACCTTGTATTTCGATTTTCTGGCCATTTATAACACAATTTCCTGTTTTCAATAACAAAAGCGCGTTGTGGTGGGAAAGAAAAACGTACAACTGGCAATATACTATCGGCTTGTTTTTCCAACAATTTTTTATAACTTATTTTTAATTTTTCCGCTGTTATAAATGGGGCTGTAGGATAAATGCAGCATGCAATATCAAACTCTCGTCCTCGCATTTTATACTCTGCCAAAACTTCTATCAAAACTTCAGCCGTTGTTGCATAATCATTAGCCGTAACGGCACTGCGCATAAAAGGCACTTTCGCGCCACATTGCAATGCATAATCAGCAATTTCTTGATCATCAGTTGACACCATTACTTCTGAAAATATACCACTTTCTACTGCCGCTTTTATGGAATAATAAATTATTGGCTTGCCACAAAAGTCTTTAATATTTTTGCGTGGAATTCTTTTGCTACCACCACGAGCGGTAATAATAGCTAAATTACTCATAATAATCGCCTACCTTAATATTTCCTTCAAACAAGCAACTACCTCATTTTGTTGCTCATAGCTCAAATCATAATATAGCGGCAATGTTATTGCGGCTTGATAGTAACTTTCACTTTTGGGAAAATCCCCCCACTTAAAACCTAGTGCTTGATAATATGGTTGAGTATGTACGGGAATATAATGTAAATTTACATTTATACCTGCTGCGCGCAGTTCTTCAAATATTTGTCTTTTAGTTTTGCTAAGTTTCTCGAGCTGTAAGCAAATTACATATAAATGCCAAGCCGAATTCGCCTCTGGTGCTTGATATGGCCTAATTAGTGGTAGTTCTTGTAGTAGCTCATTGTAACGAGCCACCAACTCCCGTCTTTTAGCTACAAAAATATCCACCCTTTGTAATTGACTAAAACCTAATGCTGCTTGCATATCCGTCATTCGATAGTTAAACCCTAATAATTGTTGTTCATAATACCATGGGCCAACTTCTTTATCTAGCAATAGTTCCGCATCTCTAGTTATCCCATGTGAGCGATATAACTTTAACTTTTCATACAGCTCTTTACTATTAGTAGTAACCATCCCACCTTCGGCTGTTGTAATAATTTTAACTGGATGAAAACTAAATACTGTCATCTCTGAAAATTTACAATTACCAATTTTACCACTCAAATATTCCCCACCAATTGCATGTGAGGCATCTTCAATAACCTTAAAGTTATATTGCTTAGCAAGTTCTGCTAGCTCTTGCATCGCGCAGGCTTGTCCAGCAAAATGCACAGGAATAACTACTTTAGGTAGTACTTCTGCACTTTCTAATTTCTTTTGTAGTTCACTTACACTCAGGTTATAAGTCTTAGGACAAATATCTACAAAATCTACTTGTGCGCCTACATAACGAGCACAGTTCGCTGATGCCACAAAGGTGTTTGGGGTAGTCCACAATACATCTGCGTCCGTCAAACCTGCGGCTAAACAGGCAATATGTAGAGCTTGCGTGGCATTACCCACTGCCACAGCATACTTTGCGCCCACGTAGCTAGCTACCGCCTGCTCAAACTGTTCTACTGCTGGTCCTTGAGTTAAAAAATCTGATTGCAATACTGCGAGTACCGCTTCGATATCTTTGTTATTAATACTTTGTCTGCCATAAGGTATCACTATTCTAACCCCCTTAGCTCCTCTACTGTGAGAAAATGCTCATTAGTCCCCGAGTTATACTCAAAATTCTCTGGCACTAACTTTCCTTGTTCGCCTAATTTGTTGATTTCATAATTAATTTCTCGGCCAAAATTAATTGTCGGTTTGATAACATAATGATCATGAAACTCTAAGGTTAAATAATAAGCATCTAACGGACACATAATTTCATGTAACTTTTCCCCAGGTCGAATACCGATAATTGTCTGGGGGATGCCTGGAGCAATTGCTTCTGCCAAATCCGTTACCCGCATCGAAGGAATTTTCGGTACAAAAATCTCACCGCCTTGCATTCTTTCAAAGCTTTTAAACACAAAATCGACCCCTTGCTGTAGCGGCAACCAAAAGCGGGTCATTGCTGGGTGAGTAATCGGAATTTCCTTAGCACCTGCGGCTATTAATTTTTTGAAAAATGGTACTACCGAACCTCTAGAACCAACCACATTGCCATATCTAACCACAGCAAAACGAGTCGGCCGATCGCCTACAATATTATTAGCCGCCACAAATAATTTATCAGACGCTAGTTTCGTGGCACCGTACAAATTTATCGGATTGGCAGCTTTATCGGTTGATAAGGCAATAACTTGCTTTACCTTACAGACAATTGCAGCGTTAATTACATTTTGAGCCCCGTTAATATTGGTTTTGATACACTCCATCGGATTGTACTCTGCGGCTGGAACTTGCTTTAAAGCTGCGGCATGCACTACATAATCTATACCGTACATTGCTTGTTTCAGCCGTGCTTCATCGCGCACATCACCGATAAAATAGCGCATACAGTCTTGATTATAGGTTTGGCTCATTTCAAATTGTTTTAACTCATCCCGCGAAAAAACTATAACTTTTCTGGGACTATATTTTTTCAATAGCGTTCTGATAAACTCTTTACCAAAGGATCCTGTACCACCTGTAATTAAAATATTTTTATTATTAAACAATACCCAACACCCCTATTTTTTATTTTACAACTGTTGCATAACCATCTTTAAATTCCACTTTAAAATCACATTTTTCTAACGTACTTAAGCGATGCGCAATTGCGATAATCGTCAACTGGCCTTTAAGTTTCAAAATTGTCTCGGTAATATTTTGCTCAGTTTGACTATCTAAAGCGCTAGTAGCCTCATCTAAAATCAACACCTGTGGCTTACTATACAAGGCTCTGGCAATCCCAATTCTTTGTCGTTGTCCCCCTGATAGCTTTACACCCCGTTCACCAACTTTTGTTGCTAGCCCCTCTGGTAACTTTTGCACAAATTCATCCAGTTCTGCCATTTTTAGTGCCTGCCAAACCATTGCCTCATCTATATGTTCTGTTTCTTCGCCTAGAGCAATATTTTCTCTAATTGTTCCATCCACTAAATAAATGCTCTGCGGTACATAGGCCAAGATTTTCTGCCAGCTTCTTATGTCTTGGAAAACATCTACGCCATCTACAGTTATTTTCCCACTTGCTGGTTCTAAAAGGCCTAACAAAATATCTACAAAAGTGGTTTTCCCAGCCCCACTTTCACCAATTATGCCTACAAAGTTCCCCTTGTTTATTTCAAAAGATACTTCTTTCAATACCTTTTCTTTGTTTTGCGGATAAATAAATTCCAATTTTTCTATTTTTAAGTTTTCGAAAAAATATTCTTTTAGTACTTTATCACTAAAAATAATTTTTTCAGATTTTATTTGCATAAAATCTTTATACACTGTGTCTAGCGACGGCATATAAAAACGTACCGTATTATATTGAGCCACTATTCTATTTGCTGATGGCATTAACCTGAATGCTGCTAGAGCTAACAAACTTAATATTGGTACTATTTGTGAAGAATTTTGTCCATTTGATATCTTATAAAAAATAAGTATTAGAATCCCTAGTATAATTATTGTTTCTATGCAAAATCTTGGCAATTGATTTATTAAATTATAATTATTATTTGCTTTATTAAAGGCAGTAAAAGCCAGTGAAAATTGATTAGCAAAATATTCTTCTTTTCCTAAAACTTTAGTCTCTTTAACTGCACCCAATGCTTGATTTAAGTTTTTATAAGCTTCAAGAGAGTATTTTTGCTGTATTTCTCCTTGTTCGGTTAATCGTTTCTTTATACTTTTAACCAAAGAATATATGACTATTAGTAAGAAAAAAACAACTATAATTGCTAAAAATGCATCTACATAAACTAACATTACCCAAATTGAAACTATTATAAATATTTCTGTTATTAACGAAAAAGCATTTACTACCATTACAGAAAAAATGTTTTGCACGTTTCCTACAACATTCCTAATTAATTCTGCACTGTTTTTCTCTACATGATACAGATAAGGTTTCGACAAATATAGGCGCATCAAGGCACTAGCATAATAGTTTTGTTTTGCATAAGTAAAGCGCATTTGCAAATAGGCGATGCCAAACATATAGATATTTTTAAAAAGAAAGAAACCCATCAAACCAAAAGTGCAAGCCAGTAATATTTCCCTAGGTTCTGTTAAACCGACTTGAGCAAATAAATTCTGTGCCTGAGGATATTTACTAATAAAATTCTCATCCGCTAACATTGATACCAATGGCAAAATCCCACTAATACCTACAGCTTCAAATACCGCCCCAATTAAGGTCAAAACTATAATACCAAAACACTGCCACTGTTCACGTCGATTAAAAATGCTGAGAATTTTCCCAATCAAACTCATAACTTATCTCCCCATACTACCAGCATCTCATTTGCTTGCCAGTTTTTAATCTCACTGCGTGGCAAAATTTGCACACTAATGTTTTTCCCTAATAATTCCTGTGCTTTTTCTTGGAATCGCGCTAATAATTCTGTATCTAGGCTTTCGCCAAAAATCATTACTTGAATTAGCCCACTATCTATTCCTTGGGCATAGTCACCAATAATCGCCACTAGCTGTACCTGACCAAGAGCTATGACCTTACTTTCAATAAGCTCCGCCAATATATCAATCCCCAAAAATTTATGCACCATTGAGCTAATTTCCGGAAATAAAGTATGCCGTTCATTAGCCGAATACACTTTGGTTCGCCCTTCATCCTCGCATTTCAGCAAATCTGCTTGGGCTAGGCGATTAAGTTCCACCCGTACCGCGTTAGTCGATTCGGCAAACTCTTTGGCTAATTCGCGCAGATAACCTTTATTGCCAGGATTAGCAAAGAATTTCAATAATAATTTAATCCTAGTTTTCGAAGTAATTAAATGTTCTAACAAAATTTTACCCTCATTTTAATTTCTTTTACATGAGTAAGTTTTTTACTCTTGCCAATATTTTAACTCAATTCATCTTGTTTGACAAGTTCCCAAAAACTTTTCAGTTTAACGTTCCCGCAAAGCTTCACTTTTATATTTTTGTATGGGTTCTAAAAAGAAATCAATCACTCGTTTCTGTCTCGTTTTAATTTCAGCAGTAACATTCATACCCGGTCCTATTTTAAGTTCTTGCTCTGCGCGAGATAGTTTATTATCTTCTAAACTAACAATTATTTTGTATAATCTTCCTTTATTTGGGTCTTCAATGGAATCTGCACCAATTTCCTTTACTAATCCCTTTAAAACCCCAAATTTTTGAAAACTATAAGATTCGACTTTTATTTCCACTTCTTGACCCATCTTCACAAAGCCGATATCTTTGTTTTCTAACCATGCTTCTACCTCAAATTCAGTTTCTTCCGGAACAATCATCAAGATAGCCTGGGCTTCTGTCACAACTGCGCCGATTGTATGAATATTGAGACTGTGCACAATACCAGCAACTGGCGAAATTATTTGTATTAATCGATTTTTTTGAGCAGCTTTTCGCTCCGTCTCTTCTAAGCGCATTAACTCTTTCCGATACAGTGCCAATTGCTCTTGTAATTCTCTAGTATGCTCTGCTAGATAGCTCTGTCTACTAACTTTTGTTGCCAAAATTGCCGCTGTTGCCTTTTCGTAATTTGCATTTGCCGCACGCATATTTTGTTCTATTTCTACCCGACTAGAACGATAACCCAAAACGGTAAAATAGGCCACCGCATCTTGTTGATGTAGTTTTTCCACCATTTGCTCTCGTTCTTGGGCAATTTTTAACAATTCAATGTTTTTTTGCAGATCTGCCGCTATGACCTGTGCCTCATTGCTACTTTGTCGTATTTGCGCATCTAAAAGTTCTAGACGTGAATTTTTCTCTGCTTGTCTACTCTGATACAAACTTAGTTGTGCTGACAAATCTTTAGCATCAAAACCTTTTTTATCTGTAATATTAAATGGTTTACTAGTTAACTCTGCATTTATTCTTTCGATATTTAAGCGGTAATAGGCAATTTCTTTCCGCACACTATTTAAATCTGTTTCCGTAACCGTTGGGTCCAGTTCTAAGAGAATTTCCCCACTTTTTACTTTTTGCCCGTTTTTAACATTAATATTCTTTACAATACCTTTATCTTCAGCTTGAATAACCTTTGTATAACCTTTAGGAATTATTTTACCTTGAGCCACTGCAACTTCGTCAATATTTCCCAAAAAAGCCCAAGCTAAAGCAACTATTAGCAACAATAAAACAAACCATATCAACAAGCGTCCCATTGGTGAAGGTGGTTTTTCCAAAACTTCTATCGCTACTGGCAAAAACTCTTTGTCATCAGTTTCTAAACTTTGTATAAATTTTTCAAATTTCTTCCACATCATTTGCACCCCCTTCTTGTTGTTGGTACATCTGATGATATATGCCCCTTAAATTTAGTAGTTCTTGATGCTTTCCTTGTTCACAAACTTCGCCCTTATCCATCACAAAAATAAAATCGCAATTTTTCACATTAACCAAGCGATGCGTAATTATCAGCAAAGTATGCCCTTGACGTAATTTTTCAATCTGCTTCATAACTTCTCTTTCTGACAAAGCATCTAAGGCACTAGTGGCTTCGTCAAAAATCAATATTTTCGGATTACCCATTAAAGCTCTACTAATAGCTATTTTTTGTCGTTGCCCCCCAGAGAGGGAATCACCTCGTTCACAAATTACTGTTTCATAACCTTGGGGCATTTGTATAATGAAATCATGTGCCCCTGATAATTTAGCAACCTGTATAATTTCCTCCATACTGGCATATGGTTTGCTTACTGCAATATTTTCAGCAATCGTACCCTGAAACAAAAGATTATCTTGTAGTACAGTACCGATTTTTTTACGATATTCGCTAGGGCTATAGTTATTTATATCTACTCCCTCAACTAAAACTCGTCCATTATCTGGCTCGTATAACCTTTGAATTATTTTAACCAAAGTGCTTTTCCCTGAACCAGACGGCCCTACAATGCCAACCATCGTACCAGCAGAAATTTTTAAATTTATATCTTGCAAAACAGCTAAGCCATCGAATTGATATTTAAAAGAAATTTTTTCTAAACAAATTTCACCTGCACTAATTTCTACTTGCTCGCCGCTACTTTGTTTTTCTATGGGCGTATTCATGATATCGCCAATTCTTTCTATCGAAACTCGTGTTTGTTGAAATTGTTGCCAAACTCCCACCAAACGTAAAATTGGTCCATTAACCTGACCTGCTAACATTTGAAATGCCACCAACTGTCCTACTGATAGTTCGTTACTTATAACTAGATGTGCTCCTACCCACAATATTAGTAGCACTGAGATTTGTTGAAAAAAACCACCTATATTGTTAGCTATGTTGGCCACATTGTACACGTTAAATGATTTTTTCACATAGCTTCCCAGCAGATTTTCCCATTTATTCATAAACTGTTGTTCCAATGCCAGCGTCTTTACTGTAGTCATCCCAGTTATTGACTCTACTAAAAATGATTGATTTAGAGCTCCAGCAGCAAATTTCTCATCTAATTTTTGTCGATAAATTGGGGTAATTATCATATTTAACATAATCATAAATGGAATAAGCGCCAAAGCTACAGCACTAAGTTTTAAACTATACCAACACATCGCAATTATAAAAATAATGCCAAAAATCGTATCAATAATCAAAATCAACGAAGAGCCTGAGACAAACTGACGAATGTTTTCTAGTTCCTTGACTCTGGCTACTGTTTCTCCCACTCGCCGATTTTCAAAATACCGCAAGGGCAAGGATACTATATGTTTATATAAACGCGCCCCCAAAATCACATCAACTTTATTTGTTAAAGTTGTGAAAATATGAGTTCGTAAAAAACCTAAAATCATTTGAAATACGGCTATTATTGCCAAACCCATCGCCAAAACATTCAAGGTCGAAAACCCTTTGTGTACCAAAACTTTATCAATGATTACTTGTGTAAATAGCGGGCTCACCAATGCAAAAATTTGAATAAAACACGAAGCCATTAACACTTCACGAAAATATTTGCGAAACTGCCAGAAAACTGGCAAAAACCAAGTTAAACCAAATTTGTGTTTTAGGTTATCTAACTTTAACTGTGTTTTTATTAAAAATACTACCCCATCCCATTTTTCTCGAAACTCTTCTTCTCCCATGGTTTCCGGTTGTGCTGTTTTAGCATTATAAAAGACTACCTTCTTAGCCTCTGTCCTTACTACAACACCAATTTCACCACTTGTGTTTTTTACGATAAAAGGTTTAGGGATATCATCTATCTCTTTTGTTGTGCTGTATTCTTTCCATTTTGCCCGAAAACCAGCATTTTTTAATGCACGCAACAATTCCATTGACCAATCTGCCGTGTTGCTTAAAGACAACTCTTGCTGGATTTTGCCAATATCTAAAGGTATACGCATGAATTTAGTAGCAATAAGAACAGCTCTCAAAAATAAGAGCTGCTCTTGGCTGGTTTCTAGACTCAAGATTTTATCTTTCGACCACATTATTTGGTTAAAAGCCACCTTTCGTCTTTATATTTTGTAAATTAATTATTTTTTAAATCACTGCTTGCAAAAACAACATTGCTATTTCCCGTATTAAAAGCTGTATTAATATCTTCTTTTTGGAGATATCCCTCATCAAAGACAAATTGGTCTAAAGCATCTACAGCTAAGTTATTATTAATATCCCAAAAATCTTTCACTGTAATCGTTGAATTTCCACCTTCAAGATTACTCGTTGTAATTGTTAAATCTGTACCATTTTTATTAAATGTAAACTTATCTACTCCAGTCGTAGCAACTTCCTCATCTTCCCATGTAACAGAATAGCCCAAAGTTAGTTTGTCGATATCCGTAATTAGGCCGCCCGCATTTTCGACAGTGATATTTTTGTTCCCTGCACCATTCAGAGCCACAAAATACTGGTCATTGCCCGCTCCACCATTTAATAATCCTGCCATTCCATCATAATGACCTGCATCATGTAAAACCAGCTTATCATTCCCACTGCCACCATATAGTTTATGGTCCTTACCCCATGCTAACAACTCATCATCGCCACTACCGCCATCTAATAAATGACCTGTGGTATATTGTGTTTCCGGATATGGGCAAAACCAAGCTTCTAGGCGATCATTCCCCGCTTCGCCATATAACTTGTTGCCATAAGTATTTTCTACCATCAAATCGTCGTTGCCATCGCCACCATACAGTTCATTTTGCCCATAATCATCCCAGAGATAATCATTGCCCGCTCCACCATACAATTTATCATTCCCCGCACTAGGACTTTCATCACCCCAGTCTCCGGTAATAATGTCATTACCTGCTCCGCCATAAATTATATCATCACCAGAAGCACCTAAAATGTAGTCTGCTCCTGCTGAACCATTGATAGTCTCATTATTCTCACTGCCAATCATTATTTTACTTGTCAATACTTTGCCAGTTTCTGCATCGAATTGTTTAACCGAGAAATTTGTCGGATTATTAAAATAGTCCGCAAATTTTATCTCGCCCATAATTTTATCGTCATCACTAGCATCATCCCAGTCATGTATTTCCATAATTAAATTTTGATTGTCCCTCTTAAATACAGGCCCACAGTCACCGCTAATGTAACTGCTAAAGTCGATAGTATCTGTACTGCCAATGTTTTTTATTACCGTATTTTCAAAGTTACCCTTAAAGCTAAAAACTTCCGCAACACCAGTGGCAACTTTTAAATTTGCTAGCGCATTTATTTGTGCTGTGGTCAATGTCTTATCAGCAAAAACTATCTGCGTCAAAGGCTTGTCTAACCAACCTTGAATTGTAACTATTTCTCCAGTAGCCTCGTGTTTCATCTGTAGATCTCGCTCTAACAAAGTATAGCTAAAGTCAGCGGCTCTAACAATTGTCTCGCCTTGGAATTTTAAAATATCTGTTCCCGTATCATTGCTGCTATTATCAATTATTACATTGCAACCTGCCAGGTTTTTTATAATATAGGTGTCTGAACCTTTTCCGCCAGTCATTGTGCCAGCCAAAATTCCACCTTGCCTACCTGAAATTGTTAGGGTATCATTGCCGGCACCACCATTTAAGCTATTATCAGCACCAACTGCCAATAGCTGGTCATGCCCATTATCACCTTCAAGCAAATTACTATTTCCCCACGCTTCTAGTTTATCATTTCCCTCTTGTCCATATAGCTCATTATTGTTTACACCATCAGCTACGATTGTGTCATTACCATTACCACCATACATCTTGTTAACTCCATGATCATCCCAAATCATATCGTCACCATCATCACCATATAACTCATCGTTGCCTGTGGCAGGGATTTCATCACCCCAGTCACCAGTAATCATATCATTGCCCGCTCCACCATGTATTACATCATCACCATGGGCACCCATTATATAATCAACACCAGCCGTACCAATAATATTAGCATCATTACCATCTGTGCCAATTATTAGTTTACTATTCACCGCAATTCCAGTACTCGGATTAGTCATGATAAACCCTAATTCACCAGCTATGGGGCTTGCAAAACAGTCTTTCAACAGGACTGAACCCATTTTTGTTGCACTATCATTTTCCCATTTATTAAATACAAGCTTTAAATCTGCACCACTTCTTTCAAAACTAGGGCCATAGTCGCCCCCTTTATAACTCGAAAAATCCAAGGCATCATTTATGGCAATATCCGTAATACTTACATCCTCAAACAAGCCCTTAAATACAAATTTTTCATTGTCTCCAACATTTGCAGTTATATTTTGTCCTGGATTAACACTCTTTATCACAAAACTATTTAATTTCGTATTGATTTGCGCTGTAGATAATTCACGATCCGCAAAAACAATTTTACTTAATGGTTTAGTTTTCCAACCCGCTATTGTTATTTCGTTTCCAGTAGTTCTATGTTTTAGCTTCAAATCATTCGCAACTAACAAGTATAGAAAATCTCCTGATAACGCAGAGTTAGCATCATTTTCGATTTTAAGTATATCTTTAAGCGAATTGTCCGTTCTATTGTCAATCACAACATTGTATAGACTACTTTCTTTTAGCACGTAGGTGTCTATGCCTAATCCGCCTTCTAAGGTTCCAGCTTGATTATTTAAATTACCTGAGTGTTCTACAGTCAAAGTATCATTACCGCTACCGCCTTTTAGCATGTTGTTTTCCCCTGATGCTAGCAGCGCATCATCACCATCGCCACCATCTAGTAAATTATTATTGCCCCATGCTTCTAAAACATCATTGCCCACTTCTCCATATAGCTTATTGCTTTCAACTTTATCAACACTTAAATTATCATTACCATTGCCACCATATAATTCATTAGTACCGTGATCGTCCCAAAGCTCATCATCACCGTCGCCACCATATAAATTATCATCACCACTACTAGGGCTTTCATCGCCCCAGTCACCAGTTATAAAGTCGTTGCCCGCTCCACCATAAATTACATCATCGCCCGCTCCACCTAAAATATAGTCTGAGCCAGTCGTACCCTGCAAATTTAAATCTGCTCCTTCTGCTCCAACCAAAACTCTTGTTGTCACAACTTTGCCATCTTTAGGATTATTCAGGCTCATCATTATGCCGCTAGTTGCTGTATCGTTACTAAAATAGCCTCTTAATAATATTGTCCCCACTAAAACACCTGTATCATTATCGTCATCCCACTTGTTAAATCTAATTTGCAGGTCATCAGCTATTTTCATCATATTCGGGCCATATTCGCCATCAGTATAGGCGCTGAAATCTAAAATATCATCGCTGGCAATATCTTCAATTGTAACCATGCCAAACTCACCAGCAAATTTAAAGCGCTCATTTCTAGGCAAGGTTGCAATAGTTTCATTTTCATGTACTTGACGTACTAAAGCTTGCTCTGCCAACAAAGTATTGATTTCTTTATTGCTTACAACTTTATCTTTGAACGTTATGTTCGCTAAAGGATTATTGCTCCAGTTTTTTATCAGAAGAGTCGCGCCACTTATGTTTAATTTTAAGTCTGCCCCATAACTTTCAAACCCTACCTCAGTTGATTTTAAATTTGCTAGAGTCCCATTGAAGGCAAGCTTATTAACTTCGTCCAGTTCACCTTGATCGTCTAAAGTAATTACTGTTCCAGCTTTAACACCGCCAATTACATACGTATCGTTGCCTAACCCACCTATAAGGTTACCTGCTCCACTTAAGTACAACGTATCATTGCCAGCTTCACCATTTAAAATTATTTGTTCAGCAGCTACACCCTCATTATTAGAGTAGACAGTATCATTTCCTGCTCCACCATATAGTTCTTGTTGTTCTCCGTAGCCCTTGATTGTATCATTACCATTGCCGCCCTTTACAATTTCTATATTCTGATATTTGGTGGTATTAGTTAGGTCGATAACCACTGGACGTACTTGATTTGTGGCATCAAGGGTATCTACGCCACTACCACCATCTAGATATATATCGGCAGCATCATAAATTATCCGATCATCATCTGTCCCAGCATAAATTTTATCGTTGCCTAAGCCGCCATCTAAAACATCTGCTCCAGCTCCGCCATCTAAAATATCATTGCCAGCTCCCCCTAACAAAATATCCGCTCCAGCCTCACCATTTAAGATATCAATACCAGCTCCAGCTCTGATGAAATCATCGCCAGCTCCAGCTCTGATGAAATCATCGCCAGCTCCACTATCGATAGTATCGTCACCATTAGTAGCATCAATAATATCATTTGTACCATTACTTACGATAAAATCTGCATCCAAAGTTCCCATTGTATAAGTAAAGGTTTTACCGCTACCTGTTTTAAAGTTTTTAATTTTATAGTCCCCAGATGTTGCAAAATAATTTTCAAGTCTTATATCACCGCTCAAATCGCCATTGGCGTTAACAACATTAATAATTAAATTATCATCGAGCCTAGAAAATTGAAGGTTTTCTTTTTCGATCCCCTTCCCAAAGACAATCGTGTCTTGTTCATTGCTTTCGTGTGCTGTTATTATCGTTGATCCAATCGTGTTGTTCTGCAAGTTGAAAAGATACTGGTCAGCTCCATCTCCACCACTGAGAACATTATTGCCGCCACCACCATCTAAAATATCATTCCCTGATCCCCCAACTAAAACTTCTTCACCTAAAGCTGTTCCCTTAAGCTTGTCCGCACCCCAACCACCATAAACTTTCTCTATATCTTTATATTTCAAATTATTTAAATCAATTGCAACTGCAACTTTCTGTTCATTGGCATCTAAAATATCTGTTCCCTCTCCACCATCTACATAAAGATCAACAGCATCATAAAGTATTGTATCATCACCACTACCCGCATATATCTTATCACGACCACCGCCAGCATATATATAGTCATTGCCAGCGCCCGCCTTTATTATATCGTCGCCATTACCAGAGCGAATATACTCTCCTGCCAAATCACCATGAACATATTTAAAAGTTTTTCCACTACCTGTTTTAAAATTAATCAATTTATAGTTAGAATCGGCATCACCATTAATATCTTTTGTAAAGTAGCCTTTAAGTAAAATATCATCGTCTTGTTTAACAGCGCCATTTGCATCTGTTATTCTTATTATTAAGTCATTGCTTTGTTGTTCAAAAATTAAATTTTCATACTCCACACCTTTATCTAATACAATAGTATCTTCAAAATTACTCTTGTTGCTTTCAATAGTGTCATGACCGAAATTACCCTTGAAAATATACTGATCTAAACCTGCACCACCAGCAATTAGATCGTCACCAGCACCACCATCTATGATATCATTACCGCTACCGGCTTGTAACTTTTCTGAAGCTTGCGTCCCTTTAATTACATCGTTGCCATTACCACCAATTACATTTTCAATTCCTGCAAATTTACCGCTCAAATTTAAATCGATATTAACACCAGTGCCATAGCGACTTGCATCTAATGTATCATCGCCAGCACCACCATCTATATAAGCATCTGCGGCATCGTAAATGATTCGATCATTGCCAATCCCTGCGTATATTTTGTCAACACCAAGTTCTCCATCTAATAAATCATCATCATCATTGCCATTTAAGACATCATTGCCAGCACCGCCTAATAGAATATCATTGCCAGCACCACCATCTAAAACATCATTACCTATTCCTGCATCTATAACTTCATCTAACTCCGTGCCTATTAAGGTTTCATTGTTGTCCGTACCTATAATATACTTTTTTGCCACCTGAATTTCGCCCCCCATTAAATAATTGCTTTTAATATTTCCTATATTTATTTATAAATTATACTTTAGTAAGTATTATTTTTCAATTTAAATTGTCGTCACCGGCGAAAAATAGGACCATAATAAAAAAACAAAAGTGTTTTCTAGCAATTATGAACGGCCTTCCAAAGTTGGATTTTTCAGATCCGAATTTCGGAGACAGTTCAACAACCTCACCAGAGAACACTTTTCTTATTTTTTATTTTCCCTTTAACTTACTTTACTTAGTCAAAGTGTTTATTTTTTTAGTTCGCCGAACCATTTTTTATAAATTTTATCGTATTCACCATTTTTCTTAAGTTCATCCATGGCTTTATTGATTTGTTCGAGCAATTTTTTATTACCTTTATTTACCATAATTCCGTAATCTTCTGTACTTAAAAGCTCGCCTACTAATTTCACATCTTTAGTTTTAGTAGTGGCTAAGAAATATTGGTTTACTGGTAAATCATTAATTACCGCATCTACACCTTTGTTTTGCAGCTCCATTACTACTTCTGGAACTAAGTTAAACTCCCGTACCGTGGCATTAGGAATGTTTTTTGCGGCAGTAGCTGAAGAAGTACCAATTTGCACCGCTACTTTTTTACCTGCTAAATCTTTAAAGCTCTTGATTTCATTATTTTCTGTCCGCACCATAATTGATAACCCTGAACGATAGTAAGCTTGGCTAAAATCAACTTTTTGTTGCCGCTCTGGCGTAATTGTTACTCCAGAAATTGCTAAATCCACATTATTAGCGAGCAATGCGGGAATTAAACCGTCAAAGCTGATATTGCTAATTTCAGCTTTCGTGCCCATTTGTTTAGCGATGGCTTTAATTAAATCCATTTCAAAACCTACATACTCTTTACTTTTCTCTTCTGTAAAAGCAAAAGGGGCAAAGTCAGGGCTAGTTGCTACTTTAAGCACCTTATCTTGTTTGGCAGCTTTGTCACTGCCACAACCTACTAAAGCTACGCTTAGGACTAACAGGGCTGTTAGTAAAACTTTTTTTAAACTCACTTTTACGACACTCCTTAAAATATAATTGCATACTTTATCATTATAGTATTTTAATTGGCTTTTTTCAAGTTTTCCCGCCCGAGCCACTATTTACCATATATAGTAGTCAATTAGCAAGCTTATTTGTTTTTACTTTCCCGATATTTTTCATAAGTTAGAGCCGCACCAGTATTAGCTACCAACCCGCCTGTTACTTCTACTACAAACAAAGTATGCGTGCCCACATTACTTGTTTTATCCCACAAGACCTTTCCTTCAAGGTAAGATAGGCAGTTGCTCAAAATTGGACAGCCTAAATTCCCCAAAATATAGTCTATACCTTGAAATTTATCTACTTTTCTGCCAGTTTGCAAACCAAAGTGCCGTACATTAGCAATATCATCGGCGCGCAGAAAGGAAATCGCCATTACGCCTGATTCTTTGATATATTCACAAGTTAAAGTCTCATTACTAACGCTCACGGCAATTTGTGGGGGAATGTCCGTTAACTGAAATACCGTATTTACACACTGTCCGTTAATTTTCCCAGCCTTATCGCGACTAGTTAGCACGTACAAGCCATAAGAAATTTTTTCTAAACTCGAGCGAATTGTGCCCACATTGCAGCTACGTACACTTTCTGGGCAAAGACTTTGGACTGTATCAATGATTTCTACAAAAAGTTCTGGCCCAACGCCGCATAAAGGACATTCCTCCGGGGGATTATCCCCTTCATGAATATAGTCACACACTGTACATTTCCATTTTCTCATGTCGTTCACACCCTTTTAATATTTTTAAGCAAAACAAAATTCTTTTAGGGTACTTTTAGCTATTTGGGGATAACGTGCTACTAATTCAGCTTGCGTATACAGTTTAAACTGTTCAAACGTAAAGGCTGGAGTTACTACACAACTAATTAAGCTATATTCACCTTCAGGCCGCACTTGCATGCCAAAGATTTGCCCAGCTTTAATTTTCAATTGGGGCTGTTCGCCAACTAAAAGATTATTTCCCAGGCTATAATTTCCGATTTCTCCAGTCTCCCCAATTATCAACACCTGCAAGGGTGCTCCTTGATGAAACAATAGGAGCTCATCAGCGCACATACTATGAAAGCAAGATTTCTCACCCGCGGGTAGTAGATAGTAGATACTGCTGGCAAAGTTCTCGGTTTGCAAATATAAACGCCGATAATAGCCACCTTCTGGATGTTTTTCTAAATCCAGTTTTGCAATTATTTTTTTCGCTTCAATAATTTATCGCCTACCTTAATATATATAATGATTATCTTCATTTTAGTTGTAGCCTAAGTTTTCGTCAAGCTGATTAATTTTCACTCTTTCACTCTTTACAACTTTAACTAACTAAAGTATAATAAGCACAGCATTAATAAACGGAGGTCATTGTGATGAAAAAAATTTTTAGTTTAGTTTGTTTGCTTTTATTAACAACAGTATTGCTCGTAGGTTGCGGTAGTGAAAAGAAAAAATTAGTTATCGGCCTCGATGATCATTTTCCACCTATGGGTTTTCGTGATGATAAAAATAATTTAGTTGGTTTTGATATTGATATGGCGCGCGAAGCTGCCAAAAGAATGAAGAAAGAAGTAGAATTCAAACCAATTGATTGGTCCGCTAAAGAGGCTGAATTAAACGGTAAACGCGTAGATATGCTTTGGAATGGCTTTACGATTACTGAGGCTCGCAAAGAAAAAGTTGCTTTTTCTAAACCGTACATGGAAAATCGCCAAGTACTAGTAGTGGTAGCGGATTCACCAATAAAAACTAAAGCCGATTTAGTTGGTAAAAGCGTAGGTCTCCAAGATGGCAGTAGCAGTCTTGATGCAGTAAACAAAGAGCCAATTAGCAAGCAATTTAAAGAAGTAAAAAAATATGCTGATAATATTGCCGCTTTTATGGATTTAAAAGCTGGTCGTACGCAAGCGATTGTTTTAGATGAAATTGTTGCTCGTTATTATATTGCTAAAAAAGCCAATGAGTATAAGGTGCTCACTGATAACTTTGGTACAGAAGAATACGGCGTAGGCATGCGCAAAGAAGATAAAGAATTAGTTACACAATTACAAAAAGCGCTCGATGAAATGAAAAAAGATGGCACTAGTGCTAAGATTTCCGAAAAATGGTTTGGTGCCAATATTGTAAAATAAAATACGCTCGACAATTTATAAACAGGGGCAGTTACTGCCCCTGTTTTTGGTGTCAGCTTATGGTATAATAAGTACTTGAACTACCACCACTTATAGAAGTGGTGGATTCTTGGGAACACGCCGACCAGTGTCAGCGTTTAACCAAGCTATCCCCGTAATTCCCACGGTTCTTTGGCTACTAAGCCAAAAGTCGAAGTCCTTCAGCAAGTATATTATTTGCTGCGTTCACATCCCTATCATGCACAGTATGGCAGTTTGGGCATTCCCATTCTCTAAGGTTCAAGTTTTTTACCTCTCTGTTGCGATATCCGCAAACAGAACAGTTTTGACTAGACGGGAATGACTTTCCAATGACTGAAATAGTCCTGCCGTACCAATTAGCCTTATAATCAAGCATAGAACGAAATTCAGACCATCCCACATCGGCAATTGATTTTGCTAATTTATGATTCTTAATCATATTGCTAGTTTGCAAATCTTCTAAGCAAATCGTTTGATTATCACGAATTAGCCTAGTAGATAGCTTTTGTAGAAAATCACGGCGACAATTAGCAATCTTTTCGTGGTGTCTAGCAAGTTTAATTCTAGCTTTATTGCGGTTATTACTACCTTTTGTTTTTCGAGATAGTGATCGTTGCAATTTAGTTAATTTACGCTCTAATTTGCGGTAGTATTTAGGGTTATGTATTTTTTCACCAGTAGAGAGGATTGCGAAGTCTTTGACTCCCAAGTCTACACCGATAGATTGACCAACTACGGGTAATTGATCTATTTCCACATCAACCAATACTGATACAAAATATTTACCCGATGGATTACGACGAATCGTAGCACTGATTATTTGCCCATCAACTTCCCTTGATTTTGCGAATTTCACTAGTCCAAGTTTAGGTAGTTTAATGATATTATCCACGATTCGGATAGAGGAATTATTACATTTACTAGTATACGATTGCACAGGATTTTTCTTAGACTTGAATTTGGGATAGCCTTTCTTTTCTTTGAAAAACTTCTGATAAGCAGAATCTAAGTCTTTTAGTGTAGTTTGTAGTGAAGTAGAATCAGGCTCTTTTAGCCAAGGAAATTCTTTCTTAAGCTTGGTTAGCAACGCAGAACAGCCATTATAGTTAATTGTTGTATCATATTCCTCATAGGCTTCTTTTCTTTTTGCTAAGAAGTGATTATACACGAAACGATTACAACCAATCGACTTGGCAATTATAGTTTCCTGCTCTTTTGTTGGGTATAGACGAAATTTATAAGCTTTATGCATTGACTTTCACCTCCTTTACCCATATTATACACGTATTAAGTCAATAGGAGGAATCATTTATGCGAGTGAAATTTACTACAACATTAGACAGCGAAATATTGAAAGAGTTGAAAATCCAAGCTATTCAAGAAGGAACCGATGTTAGCAAAATACTTGAAAAACTAAGTATTGAATATCTCAAAAAGAAGGACAATTCATCCCCCACCTTCGTTCTCGCTAACGCGAGCAAGGAAACTTAGAGGTGGGAGTCTTCTTGCAAACGATGATAAATTTTAAGATTGAGGTATAGAATTTTGGACTATATAATTTCGATTTTACCCGCGATGTTCGAAGGTACATCCGCAACTTTGCAGATGTTTTTTATCACGATAATTCTCTCTATTCCTTTAGGGCTATTACTGGCCTTAGGGCGGATGTCTAGTAATCGTGGCTTGCGTTCTAGTATCGCCACTTACATTTGGGTAATGCGTGGCACACCGCTAATGTTACAACTACTTTTTGTCTATTTCGGTCTACCTTTTGTCCCAGTTATCGGTGTACGCTTAGATGATTTTCCTGCGGCTTTATTAGCCTTTAGCTTAAATTATGCCGCTTATTTTGCGGAAATTTTCCGAGCAGGAATTCAAGCCATCGATAAAGGACAATATGAAGCCGCTCGCTCTTTAGGTATGACTTATACGCAAACCATGCGTCGTATTGTTCTGCCCCAAGTAATTCGCCATGTGTTACCACCAGTAAGTAATGAAACCATTACGCTAGTTAAAGATACTTCTCTAATCTACGTTTTAGCCATGAATGACCTTTTACGTACTACCCGCTCGTTAGTGCAAAGAGATTTTAATATTATGCCTTTTGTGGTTGCCGGCATTTTTTATCTGTTGATGACTTTGGTATTAACGGTAATGTTCGAAAAACTTGAGAAAAAATATTCTCAATATAATTAAATTTGCGGAGGAAATAATTTTGTATAAAATAGAAGCCAACAATATTCGCAAAAAATTTGGCAGTTTAGAAGTACTCAAAGGGGTGAACTTACAAGTTCGCGCTGGCGAAGTAATTTCCATGATTGGCTCTTCGGGCTCGGGCAAAAGCACTTTTTTGCGTTGCCTAAATAAACTCGAAACCATCGATAGTGGCGAAATAAAAATCAACGGTCAGCCTTTAGTTACTAGCAATGCTCAAGGACAAATTGAATATATCCCCGAAAAGCAAGCCTTGCAACTTTGCTCGACCATGGGCATGGTGTTTCAGAATTTCAACCTGTTTCCGCATATGAGTGTGCTAGACAATTTAATTGAAGCCCCGCTAATTGTTCAAGGGCGGGAGCGTACCAGCTTAATCGCTGAGGCTAAAATTTTATTAGAAAAAGTGGGCTTGCTCGATAAATTACACAGTTTTCCCAATAGTCTCTCAGGTGGTCAAAAACAGCGGGTAGCTATTGCTCGGGCCTTAGCAATGAAGCCGGAAATTATGCTGTTTGATGAGCCTACTTCAGCCCTCGATCCAGAACTTACCGGGGAAGTCCTTAAAACTATTCAAAATCTGGCCCAAGAGAAAATGACTATGGTTATTGTCACTCACGAAATGGCTTTTGCCCGTGATGTATCTGATCGCATCATTTTTTTAGAAAAAGGTGTAATTGAAGAAGAAGGTACTAGTGCCGAAATTTTCACTCAGCCGAAGCGAGAACGCACCCGAGAATTTTTAAAAAATTATTTTATGCAGTTTTAGCTTTGCTAAAGTTCTTACTTAACTTTAATTCTAATTCTAGTTACAAACTAAGAAATTATACACCTAACAGCTATTGTATTTTCTCTAAAATCCTTACCTTTAATTAGTTTTTTCAGTTATTTTTTCTGTAATTAATCCCGCCGCACTTCTTTTTCCTGCTTGGCGAGACTAAATAAAATTTTATCTAGGAGTTGATTTTTTTGCAAAAACTATTAGCCATTTTAGTTCTAGTTGTAAGTTTGTTTTCCACTAGTCCTGCATTAGCCGCCGTAGGCTATCTAGGCCCTGCTGGAACTTTTACCGAGGAAGTTGCCCAAAAATATTTCACTAGCCCCGAGGAAAAATTTGTTATTTACAAAACAGTAGCCGAAAGCTTGCAGGCACTTAAAAGTGAGCAAATCGCCTTTGCCGTAGTCCCCGTAGAAAACACCTTAGGCGGACCAGTTTACAAATATCTTGATGATGTTTTAACTAGTGGCGATTACCAAATTGTGGCTGAGTTAAACTTGCCAATTCGCCAACAATTATTTACCCTACCCAATACAGGGTTAACTGATATCAAAACAGTTTATTCGCACCCACAAGGTTTAGCTCAATCTCGAACTTGGTTAAACAAAAACCTGCCTCATGCTAAATTAATCGAAACTAGTAGTACCGCCGAAGCCGTACGCTTAGTTGCCGAATCTAATGACCTTAGTTTAGCGGGTATTGCTGGCCCCCAAGCTGGTAAAGTCTATCCTGTAAAAACTTTAGCCGAAGATTTACAAATCACGCGTAAAAATGTTACTCGTTTTTGGGTCGTAAAGTTAGTCGATCCCGAAGCCAAACCAGTAAAAGCTGGACCTAAGAGTACTATTTACTTTAAAGCCTCAGCTAATGATGTGGCTGTAGCCTTACAAAATTTATTAAAAGCTGGCTATACTCTTGATACTATCCACGATCAACCTGCCAAAACAGTGCTTGGCGAATATAACTTTTTATTAGAATTAAATAACAAAAATGCCAAAAAATCTTTAAAAGATGCTTTAAAAGATCTTAATAATGATGTGGTTTACTATATTATGGGTGAGTATCCCGTATTCAATTATTAAGTGATCTTTGGTAACAAAATTTCCCCAACAGAGTTGACTTACTAGTCAACTCTGTTGTATTATTATTGTACGTTGCGAAAAATAACCCATAAATGTTTAATAAATTTTACTCGGGAGGATTATTATGCATAAAGCAAAAAAAGCCCTGCTAGTCGGTGCCGTTACCGTCGCCCTAGCTGTTAGTTTAACCGCTTGTGGCAACAAGCAAGCCGCGATGCAACCTAAACAAGTTCCTGTGTTAACCATGCATGTTATCCAAAAAGACACACCTATGGTTTATGAATTTGTTGGTGAAGTAGAAGCACGCGATGAAGTGCCTATTAAAGCTAATGTTTCTGGCACAGTTATTGCCAAGCATGTCAAAGGCGGCGAATACGTTACCAAAGGACAACCGTTATTTACAATTGATGCGCGTCAATATGAAGCTACAACTTGGAATGCGCGGGCCCAACTCGCTGATGCCAGAGCCACGCTTTCTAGAGTACAACGCGATGTAGCCCGTTACGAAACTCTAGCTTCGCAAAACGCCATTGCCCGTCAAACCCTCGACAATATTCGTGCCGAAGAACAACAAGCCTTAGCGCAAGTAGAAGCGCGTAGTGCTAGTTTAAATCAAGCTGAAGTAGATCTCAACGATACTTTAGTACGCTCACCCATTGATGGCAAGCTAGATACCAAAGATATCAGCATTGGTACTTATGCTAAACTTGGCGATACGGTTCTAGCTACAGTTTCCTCAACTGATCCCGTACGTGTTAAGTTTAGTATCAGTGAAAATGAATATATTAAATTGGTTCAAGCGCGCCAAAATTTACAAACAGCCACTTCTCGCGACTTAGAGTTAACCTTAAGCGATGGTACTGTTTATAAATATAAAGGTAAAGTTGAACAAGTGGATCGTGCTTTAAGTAGCAATACGGGAACACTTACTATTAAAGCTGTTTTCGACAATCCAGATGGACTACTTGTCCCTGGAATGTTTGCCCGCCTCAAAGCCCAAGGCGATGTTCGCCCTAACGCACTGTTAGTGCCCCAAAAAGCCGTACAAGAATTATTAGATAAAACATTTATCAGCGTCGTAAACGCTGAAGGTAAGTCCGAAATGCGCGCCGTAAAAATGGGGGCACGGATTGGGAACCTTTGGTTAGTAGAAAGTGGTTTACAAGCAGGCGACGTTATCATTGTCGAAGGCTTCCAAAAAGCACCAACAGGCACTCCTGTAGCTGCTAAAGAAGTTACGCTTGAAGAATTATATAAAAAAGACGCAAAATAGGGGAGGATTCTAAATGGCAAGATTTTTTATAGATCGCCCGGTATTTGCGATAGTTCTATCAATTTTTATTACCTTGGCTGGTCTTATCTCAATTTTCAACTTGCCAATCGCCCAATATCCTCAAATCAGTCCTCCACGGGTAACAGTTTCGACTAACTATGTCGGGGCTAGTGCTGAAACCGTTGAACAATCCGTAGCTCAAGCTATTGAGCAACAGGTTAACGGGGTAGAGGGAATGATCGATATGCGTTCTACTTCAGATAATAGTGGTGGTTACAAACTTTCAGCTATTTTCGAAATTGGACGTGACGGCGACATGGCTAGTGTGCAGGTGCAAAACCGTGTAGCACAAGCAAATTCACAGTTACCATCTGAAGTAATAACCTCGGGAATAAACACAAAAAAAGAAGCTGCGGATACAGTTATGTTTTTTGCCATCTATTCACCTGAAGGTTCTTATAACAGTTTATTTTTAAAGAACTATGCTAGTATTAACTTAATTGAAGATTTAAAACGGATCAAAGGTATTGGTAGTATTAGTGAATACGGTCCAGAATATAGTATGCGGATTTGGTTACATCCTGATAAAATGGCTCAATTAGGCGTAACTGCCACGGATATTTCTACGGCTATTAAATCGCAAAATACCCAAACTCCGGCTGGTTCTATCGGTAAATTACCGTCGATTAAGGAACAGCAATTTGAATATTCCGCCCAAGTACGGGGCCGTTTAGTTAATGAAGATGAATTCAAAAATATTATTGTAAAAGCTAATTCTGATGGCTCTTTCTTAAAACTTGGCGACATTGCTGATGTTAGGTTAGATGCTAAAGATTTATCTACTGTTGGTAATATCAATGGCAGTGAAGCGGTAATTTTTGCAATTCAATTAACTCCAGAAGCTAATGCGATGGAAACAGTTGCCGAAGTGCAACGTGTAATGAAAGAAACCGAACAACGTTTTCCACCAGATTTAAAGCTAATTACCGTTATGGATAACACGCAATTTATTCGTGAATCCATGGTAGAAGTTATTAAGACTTTTACGGAAGCTTTGCTCTTAGTTTTAATTATCGTGTTTATTTTCTTACAAAGTTGGCAAGCGACAATGATTCCGATGTTAGCTGTACCAGTTTCGCTAATCGGAACTTTTGCTTCCTTTATTTTCCTCGGTTTCAGTATCAATACTTTAACCTTATTTGCGATGGTACTCGCCATCGGTCTAGTAGTTGATGATGCGATCGTCGTAGTTGAGGCGGTAGAGCATCATATTAAAGTTACTAAACTTTCTCCTAAAGAAGCTACTTATCGGGCCATGGAAGAGGTTTCTGGTCCAGTTGTGGCGATTGCTTTCGTATTGGCCTCGGTATTTATCCCTGTAGCTTTCTTCGGGGGAACAGCTGGAGTATTATATAAACAATTTGCGATAACTATTTCAGTATCTATGGCTTTATCGGCCTTAGTAGCTTTAACACTTACACCTGCCCTTTGCGCCATGTTGCTTAAACCACATGCTGAAACTGCGCATAAAGGTATGGTGGCTAGATTTTTCGATAAATTCAATGCTTGGTTCGAGCGTCTAACTGGTCGTTATACTAAAGGAGTAACTTCTAGTATTCGCCTGTGGAAAACCTCCCTGGCTTGCTTATTGATAGTTTGCGTATTGGCGATTGCGATTATGCGCGTTTTGCCATCCGGTTTCGTACCTGATGAGGATCAAGGTTATTTCTTAGCCTCGATCAGTCTGCCGGAAGCAGCTTCCAATGTGCGTACTCAAGCTGTTGGGCAAGAGATCATCAAAAAAGTACGCTCAATCCCTGGCGTAAGTAATGTAATTTTAGTTTCTGGTTTAGATATCTTAGTTATGGCTCCTAAATCAAGTGGAGCCTTACTTGTTGTGGGTTTAGATCCTTGGTCAGATCGGAAAACTGTCCAAACTCAAGTTCAATCAGTTATCGGTCAAGTTTATGGTATCGGCATGTCTATGCCTGAAGTTACTTTATTACCATTTAATGCCGCCGCGTTACCTGGAGCTAGTAGCACCGGTTCGCTATCGATGGCTATCCAAGATCGTAGTGGTGGTAGTATCCAAGAAATGAGTGAGCAATCGAATAAATTTATTGCCGCGGCACGTAAACGCCCCGAATTAGGCTCGATTTATTCAACTTTCCGCGCTGATACCCCAAGTTATCGTTTTGAAGTAGATCGGGAAAAAGCCGAAAAACTCGGTGTACCGGTAAATCAAGTATTCAGTGCTTTGCAAACCTTCCTAGGAGGCTTGCAAGTTAATGACTTTAATCGTTTTGGTCGTACTTGGAAAGTTATTATGCAAGCCGAACCAGAGTTTCGGGCGGATGTTGATTCGCTACGTTTCTTCTTTGTCCGCAGTAACAATGGCACTATGGTACCACTAAATACTTTAGTAACACCTGTTACTTCCTCGGGGCCATCTACGGTAACTCGTTTTAACGCAACCCGCTCCTTTAATATCGGCGGTAGTCCAGCTCCTGGTTATAGTACCGGACAAGCTATGGCCGCTTTAGAGGAAGTAGCCGCGCAAACTTTACCAGGCACTTACAGCTATGACTGGGTTGACCAAAGTCGTGATGAAAAACAATCTAGTGGTCGTTCCTCCATGATCTTTGGTTTTGCAATTTTGTTTGCCTTCTTATGTCTGGCTGCCCTTTATGAAAGTTGGAGCATTCCTTTTGCCGTACTGTTATCAGTCCCAACGGCTGTGCTCGGGGCTGTATTATTCCAATATGCCCGCGGTTTACAAAATAATGTCTATATGCAAATTGGGCTAGTAATGCTCATTGGTTTGGCAGCTAAAAATGCAATCTTAATTGTAGAGTTTGCTAAACAAGGGGTAGATCAAGGCAAAGATATTGTCGAAGCCGCAATTGAAGGGGCTAAGCTCCGTTTACGCCCAATTCTCATGACCTCCTTTGCCTTTATCTTAGGTTGTGTGCCTTTGGCAATGGCTAGTGGTGCCGGCGCTGGTGCTCGTAATGCTATGGGTACTGCGGTTGTTGGCGGGATGATTATGGCAACAATTTTAGGGATATTTATTATTCCTGTATTATTTGTTACTGTAGAACGCCTAATTCATAAATTTAGTCGCAAAAAGAAAGTTTTATAAGCAACAGTTACTAACCTGATGCAAAAAGTTAATATCTAAAACAACAAAATTGTCCCGAATTGCCTTATCAGCAACTCGGGACAATTTTTAAATTTTTAGTCATCAAGACCTATCATTATCGTTAGCTAAGTTGCCTTAAATCTAAGGCCAAAATTTTTCGCTAAGCTATTTTAACTACATATTTTACTATTGTCTATGTTTTTATTTCGCTAGGCAAATATTTGTTGTAAAGCTAACACATTTAAAATACTTACAATTACTCCTAAAACAATCATCGTCCATTTTGTTAGGGGACGATTTTTATATTTCCCCATTACTTTTTCTTGCGAAGTTAGGTAAACTTGCAAGGCCAAAGTTACTGGCAATTGCACACTCAAGGCCATTTGGGAGTAAATTAACGCTTGAAAGGGATCGGAGATGAAAAAGATAATCAATAAGCCACCGATTAAGGTTAATAACACGCCCGTTTTAGAATGTTTATCAGCGATATCATAGGGTTCTTTAAATATCCCCGCATAAATACTGCCACCAGCCATCCCCGCTGTAATCGTTGAAGAAAATCCGGCAAACAATAGGGCCAAAGCAAAAATCAAGCCCGCATATTCTCCTACTAAAGGTATTAATAAGTTATACGCTTGTTCCAGCTCTTCTACGGGAATTTTAGCGGCAAAAAAAGTAGCTGCAGCCAAAATTATCATCGCACTATTAATTGCCCAACCCACAAGCATCGAAAAAATCGTATCAAACAATTCATATTTTAATTGCTTAACAATTACACTTTCATCTTGTAGATTCCACTGGCGACTTTGAATAACTTCCGAATGTAAAAACAGATTATGAGGCATTACCACCGCCCCTAAAATACAAATTATCAAGGGCAAAGCTTCACTAGTAACCTGTGGTACTACCCAAGCATAGGCGCTTTTACCCCAGTCTACATCCAGCATAAAAATTTCTAATAAAAAAGAGATCCCAATTAAGGAAACAAACGCCATAATAATCTTCTCTAACTTATAGTAGGAATTGGTAAGTAACGCCAGTACACAAGCGATACAAACTAAGGTGCCGCCGATTTTTATCGGTAAGCCAAACAGCATTTTCAGAGCAATTGCCCCACCTAAAATTTCCGCCAAAGCAGTAAAAACCGTTGCCAGCACACCTGTGCTTAAAACAAACCGACCCAACCAAGGATGTAAATATTCGCTGGCAGCCTCTGATAAACATTTTCCCGTGACAATCCCTAAATGAGCCGCATTGTGTTGCAAAATTATTAAAGTTAAGGTGGCAAAAGTCACAACCCATAACAACATATAGCCAAACTGGCTGCCTGCGGCAATATTGGCCGCCCAATTGCCTGGATCAATAAAGCCCACGGTAATTAAGAGTCCTGGGCCAATGTATTTTAAAAAGGCAAATGCATTCTTGTAGTTAGAATATTTTTCGGAATGCGTAAAAATTTTCAGCATAGCTTGACCTCGTTTCTTTTTAGTCTTTATTGCTAACTATTTTGCTAGCTGTTCCTAGCTGTTTATCGTTCTGCAATTACTTTATTGCTCCAGATAAACTAATTACAGTCTTGTAAGATTAGCCAATAGTGCTTGTATTGGCCGAGTTTTTGTCCAAAGAGCTGTATCTATATCTTAACATATTCTAGGTTTTTTTCAATTTTTTTATATTTTTTATATCATTTCCGCCTAAGACCAAGTCCTAATTCTCCACAAAAAGTTTTTTTAGCCTAAGTACTGTGCTATAATAAAGATTACCAAAACTTTGCGAGGTATAATTTCCTATGAAAATGCGGCATTTACAAGCATCGCTAGCTTTAGCAAAAATCTATTTTAATTCGGAACATAAGCGGCAAGCATGGCTGTTTAGCTTAACAATTATCACCCTAACTTTTGCCCATGTATACCTCTTAGTCTTGCTTAATCGCTGGAACAATACTTTCTATGGAGCCTTGCAAGAGTATAATACGCAGATAATGTTTTCTTCGTTAGGTGAATTTAGCTTACTTGCGGGAATCTATATTTTAGTTGCAGTTTATTCTTTTTATCTGCAACAAATTCTCGAGCTACATTGGCGCACTCATCTTACCAAAGTGTTTATTGAAGATTGGTTAAGCCAACGCACCTACTATCTCTTACAATTAACTAATCACGATACAGACAATCCCGACCAACGGATTAGTGAGGATATTAAGTTATTTACGAATATCACTATTACCCTAACAGTAGGATTTTTGCGTTCTGTAGGTACTTTCGTGGCCTTTGTTTTTATCTTATGGCGCTTATCTGGTAAAACCATTATTCCTTGGCTAAATATCCCCCTAGATGGTTATTTAGTGTATGTGGCCTTAATCTATGCTACTTTAGGCAGTTATCTGGCCCATAAAATCGGTAAAAAATTAATCGACTTAAATTATCTACAACAACAAAAAGAAGCTAATTTTCGTTTTGCCTTGGTTCGCCTCCGCGAAAACAGTGAAAATATTGCTTTTTATCGTGGCGAAAATCTTGAACAACTTAATTTTATCAATTATTTTACGCAAGTCATTCGTAACTTTAAAAAAATTATCAGCAAGCGCAAACAACTAGTCTGGTATAATTCTTTCTATGGACAGATTGCGATTATTTTTCCTTTTTTAGTCAGTATGCCCCGTTATTTGGCGCGAGAAATCAATCTCGGTGGCCTAATGCAAATAGCTTCGGCTTTTGGGCGTGTCCAAGATGCACTTTCTTTCTTTGTGGATGCTTATACTTCTATTGCCGAATGGCAAGCCGTAGTCGAACGGTTAAGCAATTTTCAAAATGATATGCAAGCTATGCAAAATTTACAGCAGGCTCGACAAATCAACTATCACCAAAGCTCCCAAGCTACATTACAACTAACTAATTTGAATATCTATCTCCCCAATCAAGTATCCTTGTTAAAAGATCTCAACTTAGAACTAAACCCTGGGGAACATTTATTAATCAAAGGGGCTAGTGGTAGTGGCAAAAGCACTTTAATGCGTACCTTAGCTGGTTTATGGCTATTAGGCAGCGGCCTAATTAAACTACCCAGCGGACAAAAAACCATGTTTTTGCCGCAACGCACCTATTTACCGTTAGGTAGCCTGCGCCAAGCAATTTTATATCCCCAAACTGAACCTGTTGCCGATAGTTTGATTAAATTAGCCTTAACTAGTTGTGCACTCGATTATTTGTCCGAACAGCTAGATACTACGGCTGATTGGTCGCATATTCTCTCTTTAGGGGAACAACAGCGTATTGCTATTGCGCGTGCACTGTTATTAAAGCCGCAATGGTTATTTTTAGATGAAGCCACTAGTGCTTTAGATAGTAAACTCGAAGCACAGGTATATCTAGCCTTACAAGAACAAATTCCTCAACTTACTTTACTAAGTGTAGCCCACAAACCCACACTAGATCAGTTTCATCAGCAACTACTCGAACTCCGTGGCTGTGGCACTTGGCAGTTAACAAAATTATAATTGACTTATTTACGCTAAACTATTAAACAATAAATTTATAATGGAGGTGTCCTCTTATGTTACCAAAGAGAGTTTTAGGTCGAACTAATCTTGAAGTTAGTGCTATCAGTTTAGGCGCACTACCGCTGCAACGTTGCACTTTCCCAGAAGCTCAAGAAGTTTTAACTACGGCTTTGGCTCAAGGCATTAATTTTATTGATACAGCTCGTGCTTACACCGATAGTGAACAAAAAATCGGTCAATTTTTGAGTTCCCGCCGCAACGAGTTTTTTTTGGCTACCAAAAGCATGGCTCGTAGTTATCAAGCAATGTGTCAAGATATCGACACCAGTCTTGCGGAACTCCAAACCGATTATATTGATTTATATCAAATTCACAATGCTAAATTAGCCACGGATTTACAACAAGTTTTAGCGCCAGAAGGAGCTCTAAAAGCACTAAAAGAAGCTAAACTTGCGGGCAAAATTGGGCATATTGGTATAACTGGGCACAGTGTAGCTATCCTCAAGCAAGCTGTGCAGACTGGGGAATTTGACACTGTCCAAGTTCCTTATAATTTTATTGAACAAACAGCTGCGCAAGAATTATTTCCCCTAGCCCGCGCTCAAAACATGGGTATTATTATCATGAAACCACTAGGTGGCGGACAAATTTCTCAAGTGGAGTTATCTTTACGCTTTATTCTGCAACAACCTGATGTAGTCTTAATTCCTGGGATGGATACCGCTGCCCAGGTCCAACAAAATTTACAGGTTTTACAACCTTATCAATCTTTAACTGTCTCAGAATTAGCTAAACTTCAAGCTGAAGCAGATATTGTCGGCAAAACTTTTTGTCGCCGTTGTGGTTATTGTTTGCCCTGCGTAAAAGGGATTGATATCCCGCAAATTTTTATTTTTAAAATACAATACGAGCGTTATGGCCTTAAAGCAGCAATTCCACAACGTTATAACAATCTTGCCGTAAAAGCTTCGGCCTGCATTGGTTGTGGGGTTTGCGAGAAACGTTGCCCTTATGATATTCCTATTCGCCAACGTCTCCAAGAAATGCGCCAGCTCATGGAGGTTTAATGAAGTTATCTTTTGCTGTTGCCAGCAAGCGTATTTTGCAATTTATGTTGCCTATTTTACTAACCATGCTTACTGTCGCGGGCATGAATGCTATTGATATTATTATGTCTGGACACGCAAGCACGGCTGATTTAGCTGGTGTTTCGGTGGGTAATAGTATTTGGTTTCCTATTTACACCGGTTTTAATGGTGTAATTATTGCCTTAACTACAATAATTGCCCATTTGTTAGGGCAAAATAAGCCCCAAGAAGTAAGCACTGCCCTAAAGCATGGCTTATATTTAGCCATACTTACAGGCGCTGCGATAATTTTCTTTATTAATTTAATTATTAGTAATATTAACTACTTCATTACTATTGAACCCTATGTTCAAGAAGTTGCAGTTGGTTATATTCGAGCAATTTCTTGGGGTGTAATCCCCCTCTGTCTTTGTAATACTTTGCGACAATTCATCGAAGCCCTAAATTTCGCCCGCATTATTTCTTTGGTTTACCTCAGTGCCTTGCCACTAAATGCTTTGATTAATTATGGTTTGATTTTTGGCAATTGGGGTTTACCGAAACTTGGCGGTATTGGGGCTGGTTATGCTACATCTATAACCTATACAATAATTTGTTTAATTTTACTGATTATCATCACCCAGCAACAACCGTTTGCTAGCTATCGTATTTTTCAAATTATTCGCCTAGATTATCGCATTTTTTTCGAACAATTAAGGCTTGGCTTACCAATTGGATTTTCAATTTTTTTGGAAATGAGTATCTTCAGTCTTACCGCTTTAATCATTTCTAAATTCGGGACCGTAACTATTGCTGCCAATCAGGCTGCCTTTAGCGCCGTTACGATTATCTATATGTTCTTACTTAGTTTATCAATTGCCTTAAATATTATTATTAGCTATGAACTGGGCGCAAATAATCCGGTGACTGCCAAACAATTCGCCCACTACGGTTTAAAATTTTCGCTGTTTTTGTCTTTGGCTGTAATCGTATTATTGTTTTTTACTCGCGCCCAAGTCGCAGCTTTATATAGTAATGACCCGACTGTACAAATACTTATTCAAGATTTTTTAGTATATGTCTTATTTTATCAACTTGCCGATGCTATTTTAACTCCTAGCCAAGGAATTTTGCGCGCCTACAAAGATGTTAATATGGCTTTTTACATCGCTCTAATTTCCTACTGGCTAGTATGTTTCCCAATTGGTTATATTCTCGATAATTATTATAATTTTGGTGCTGTAGCCTATTGGAACGGCTTTGTCTGCGGGATGAGTGTCGGCGCCTTAATTTCTTTGTATCGAATTAATTATTTACAAAAAACTAGTCTGCCTAAAATTTAACTATTTTCAAGCAAAGGATTTGATGTTATTGATACGCAACTTGCATGCCACGCGTAAATTATTTTTATTAGTTTTAGATATTATCGCTATTATCTTAGCCGCCTATTTAGGTATCTATTTGGAATTTTATGATAGTAGCCAAAAAGTTTTTAGTACTCACTACTACTCTATACCCTTGATGATCTTATTGTTTGGCTTACTGTTTAATATTACCAACATGTTTTCTCTATCGCGGAAACGTTTTGGGGAAATTCTCTTGGGTATTGTCATTAATACTCTAGCGATGTTTATTATTTTAATGGCTGTAAGCTTCTTTTTCCGAGAATTTCTCTATTCACGCACCGTGCTGGTGTATTCGGCTTTATTGCAAATTTTCTTATTAAGTATCGTCAATTATACTTTTTGGCGGATTGAGCGCTCTTTAATTGTGCCCAAACGGCTCTTAATCATTGGTGATGACTGTGAATGTGCTCGCATTCAGAGCAAGATAAAAATCCAATCGGGCAATGTTTTCGCGGCGCAACAATATTGTCTAGACTACCAAGCCGATTGGCAAAAACTTTTGCCCCAAGTAGATACTATTGCCCTCGCCAACAATCTCACCTTAGTCCAAAAAGAGCAAATCCTACATTTTTGTCATCAAATGGGCAAACAGATTTTAATCTTCCCTTCTGCCTATGAGGTTTTCTGTCAAAACATGCTTTTAGAAACGCTCGATGATGTCCCAGTGTTTAAGTCTAATTATCTACGACCTACTCTAGAACAGCGCTCGCTAAAGCGAATTTTTGATTTTAGCATCGCCTTAGTTGCAATTATTGTTTTTGCACCAATAATGCTATTAGTAGCTATCGCCATCTATCTAGATGATCCTGGCAAAGTTATTTATACTCAACAACGTGTCGGTCGTGACGAACAAGAATTTACCATTGTTAAATTCCGCAGCATGCGCCTAGATGCAGAACGCGGTACTGGACCAGTTTTAGCTAAACAAGATGATGATCGCATTACTCGCATCGGGGCCTTTATTCGCCGCACGCGCTTAGATGAATTACCGCAATTATTTAATGTCCTCTTCGGACAAATGAGTCTTGTCGGCCCCCGCCCAGAAAGAATGTATTTTGTAGAGCAATATAAGCTTGATTTCCCTGAATATGCCTATCGACATACTGTAAAACCGGGCATTACCGGCATGGCTCAAGTTTATGGCAAATATAATACTACTGCTTATGATAAACTCGTCTATGATTTAATGTATATTCAAAAATGTAATATCTTTACGGATATTATTATTCTTATTCAAACTATTAAAGTTTTGTTTATTAAAAGCAGTACCGAAGGAGTCTGATAGTTATGGCTAAGCAACAACTACTAAAAATATTTTTCACTTTTTTCAAAATCGGTCTCTTCACCATCGGCGGTGGCTTAGCCATGATTCCCATTATTCAAGACGAATTTGTCAACAAGCAAAAATGGTTAAATGATCAAGATGTAACTAATGTGTTAGCTTTATCGCAAGCTTTGCCTGGAGTTATTGCCATCAATTCGGCTACTTTTGTAGGCTATAAAATTGCGGGGATTTTAGGCTCTTTTTTAGCTACGCTCGGCGTAATCCTGCCTTCTTTTATTATCATTTTTCTCCTTAGTTTGTTTTATGATAGTAATATTACCCAAAACCTCTATATTCATAAAGCCTTTGTTGGCTTTAATGCTGGAGTTACGGCACTTATTTTTCTTACAACAGTGCGGATGCTAAAAAATATCCTAAATTCAAACTTTGCTCTTTTTTTAGCAATCCTTACGGTCAGTTCGGTATTACTATTTAATACCGATATCTCCGTAGTCGTTTTGGTTAGTGCTACACTCAGCTATCTTTATCACTATATAAAAGCTCTGCGGGAGGTGCAATCTTAATGAACATCTTGCAAGAACTTTTTACCGTTTTTTTCAAAATCGGCCTGTTTTCTTTTGGGGGCGGTTATACTATTTTATCAGTTATTCAAAATGAAATAGTTTCCCGCAACTGGCTAAGTCTCGCTGAATATGCTCAAATAGTTACTATTTCGCAGATGACCCCTGGTCCGATTGTAATTAATGCCGCGACCTTTGTGGGAAGTAAAATGTGTCCCCAAAGTCTACTTAGCGCTTTTCTAGGGGCATTTGTAGCTACGGTCGGTGTTGGCTTGCCCTCTTTTTTTATTGTCTTAGCTGTCGCAAAGTCTTTAAAAGAATTCCAGAGTTCTACCGCCGTAAAATACATAATGGCTGGAATTCGTCCAGCCATTATTGGATTTATGTTTGTAGCCAGCTTAGCCTTCGGGAAGCTCGCATTTTTTTATGATCTAGATTTGGGCTTGCAACTTACTAACTTAAATCCTTGGGGATTTTTAATCTTTTTAATAGCTTGCTATTTAAACTATTACCGCAACCTTTCACCTATTAAGCTTATTTTATTTTGCGGTGTACTTGGGTTAGTTTTACTGTAAGGCGTGCCCGTTGTTGTTTAGTAATGCGGGCAATTACACCCACCACTAAAATACCTACAGCAATTGCCCCTGATTCCATGCTTGCTCTGAGCAAAATGGTCATTCCATCCGAGCTATAATCATTGAGAAATAAGTTCATTGCTTTGTAAATTGAATACCCTGGCACTAAGACCACGATACCTGGAACCACATAAATGGTTACAGGTTTTTTTTCGCGGCGCGCATAAATTTCTCCCAAAAAGGCAATAACAATACTAGCTAATAGATTAGCATTAATCGAGGATAAGAGCACAAAATCCCGTAAAGCTACAAATGTCACCCAACCCGCCCCGCCAGTAATTCCTGCCGCAATAAACGTATTTAAAGGGGCATTAAACAACAGAGAAAAACTTGCTGTTGCACAAAATGCCGCCACAAAATGCAATAATAAAATTTCCATATTACAGCCTACCTTGTAAAATAATAAATATTTTCATCATAAATCCAACGCCTACGGCAATGGAACAGGCAATAATTATCGCTTCTGCAATCCGTGAATTGCCAGCAATTAGATCACCGGAAAGAAAATCGCGCACCCCATTAGTAAAAGCTAAACCTGGCACAAAGGGCATTACTGAACCAACAATTATTTTATCAACACTACAAATGGCATAGATACTGCTAGCAATACAGGCTAAGCCGCCAATTACTAAACCAGCTAACATATTGGAAATAAAAAACGAGGAATACATCCGTTCTGAAGCTTGATAGCAATACATAGCAATCGCGCCTACCATTAACGAAGCTACAAAATCAGCCCAATTACCGCCTAACATAACCGTAAACATCGCCGAGCCAATACCTGAAGCCCAAATATGACTTTGGGCCTTATAGCCAGTTTGTTTCGCAACTCCTTGTAAATATAAGAGCGTTTCCGTAAAATCCAACTTGCAAGCAGCATAACCATAGGAAAAATCGTTAATTGCCGCTACCCGTTCTAAGTTGATGCTGCGCGTATTAATTCTGACTAAACTCATTTTGTTATCCATAGAATTATCACCAATCAAAATTAAGGTTGGTGTCACAAAGGGTTGAATATCATGATAGCCATTTACGGCACAAATGCGTTTAACAGTATCTTCTACCCGATATGTTTCTGCGCCACTTTTTAACAAGATTTCCCCCACTAAGAGAGCAACTTTAATGCTTTCTTCTTTTGTTAGTTGCGTAACCATTCCAACCTCCACCGCAAAAATTTTCTTCCAACCATTTCTGTAAAATTTGTTATAATATACTTATAATTATATGTTACGGAGGCTTGTTATGCAAATACTAAAAAATATTGATCGATTGCTCCCCACCTTAACAGCCGCAGAAAAGAATATAGCTAGCTATATTCTCAATAATAGTATCGATGTTAGCAGCTATTCACAAGCTGAACTACTTATTAAAAGTAATGCAGCCGAAACCGACCTTGTCAGCCTCTTACAAAGGTTAAACTGTCCAGATTTCCTAGCTTTTCAAAAAGAATTTCAGCCTGCATGCACTGATTTTCAATTGAATATTGATGTGCAAAGTCTTTTGACTGATTGTTGGGATATGCAACTTAACAATATTAACACCACCTATACCAATTTAACGACCGATCTAATTACCCAAGCTTTGAAAACTATTCATAAAGCTAATCGTATTTACATTATTGGCATGCGCAGTTCTTTTTCTTTGGCTTATGCGCTCCACCATGGTCTTAATCAATTATTAGGCAATTGTGAACTAGTAACTAACTCCCAAGGAGCTTTACTGGATCGAGTTTTGCACATTAGCGACCAGGATTTGTTAATTGCTATTTGTTTACCCCGCTATTCAAACTACACCGTCGAACTTTTTAAAACCCTTAAAGAAGAGCGGCAAGTGCAAACTATTGCCATTACCGATTCGGTTCATTCGCCCTTAATAAAGCATGCAGACATTCTCTTGCCTTGCTATTATAATAGCTTATCTTTTCATAATTCGCTTACAGGAGCTATCTTTCTCTTAGATTTTTTGATTACGGCTGTGGCCGCCAGCATGCCTGAAAAAACTAAATTACGGCTCTCTGAAGCAGAAAGTCTCTTGAAAAAAGTGAAAACCCATATTCATTAGACTAAAACTACTCGAACTTACGTTTGTCTAATAGGACGCTTTTTGCTATAATTATGGGATAAGTGGTTTTGCTAATTAAGCGTTTCATAAAGGATGTGGGCTAAGTTTGAAATGGATATCACACAAAGTTGCTACCGCTGCAATTTTATATAGTTTTACTGGTAATATTATTGTTGCTGGCACGGGCGTATTAGGCAGTACTTTTCCTGATTGGATTGAAGGTAAGCCGCCTGCACAAGGCACACCGGCCTATGCTAAGTGGCGCCGTAAACATCGTCAAGGCTCCCATTGGTTGCCACCATATTTTATTGTTTGTCTCAGTTGTTTTGCTTATACTGCTCAATTTGGTTTTTTAACTCTAGCTCCTAGTAGTATCCCGTTATTTCTCTATCAACCCAGTTGGGCTACAATCTCCGTCTTACTTGCACATCTCTTGGGCTGTTATAGTCTCGGTTGTGTACTGCATATTCTCCAAGATGCACTCTGTGGCAAAGTGCCTTTGATTTTTCCCAAGTATAAAATTGGAATTCGCCTCTTTAAAGTCGGCTCAATGTTAGAGTATTTATTAATTTTCCCGAGCAGTGTGTTTTTAATTATTTGGCGTTTAGCTGCCGATTTGCAAATTTTGCACTATTTAAAAGCTCCCAATTTACCGAAGTTTTTTTTATAAAAAGCTTTGACTTATCTTTAGCTATTCCTTAAGTTTAGTAAACTTTCAAAAAAATTAACAGTCTATAGTAGCAAGTGAATTTTGCTACTATAGACTGCTTTTAGTTTAAGAACCTTATTTACTTATGCCCAAACCACTAATGATATTTACTTAATCAAGCTCACTATTCATGTTATATATTCTATATATTCAAGTATATCTACCTTATATTATTTAATAAAACACAACGATTTATCAGCGATTTTTATTTCAACTGGCAAATTACCTAAAATATCACCATCTACTTGTACAGGAAAATCAGGCAAACAACTAGTTATACGCAAATTTTTGGCTTTGTAAACTTGTACAGCACTATCAGTTAATAACGAGCCGGTAACCAACAATAACACATACTTCATTAAGTCCTTCGCCACAACGCTACTAATCGTGCAGACATAGAAAAAATCATCGGATAAGCGGGCTTCGGGAATAACATTATAAGTGCCTGCATAATATTTACCATGTAAAACCAGTACGCTGGCAGCTTGTTCTGCTAGTTCTTCGCCATCAATAGTTAATTTAAACTGTTTTTGCCATTCTTTTTTTAAGAGTGAGCTAGCATGTAACATATAGGCCGCTCGACCAAATTGTTGTTTTTCGGCTGGTTTAACCTGCGATACAATATAAGAATCAAAGCCTATCCCCGCAACGGAAAGAAATAATTGTTCATTGGCATACATTGGAAAAACTACTTTCTCTTCGCCACGCATTAGTCGCTTAATCCAGGCATTGATATCGACTGGCATATCTAATTCATGTGCAACTAAATTCACTGTCCCCGCCGGAAAAATAGCCATCTTAGGTTGGTAAGAACTCTTACAAACCATATCTGTCACTTCGCGCAAGGTGCCATCGCCACCAGCTACAATCAATAAATCTACTTGCATATCACAAGCTACTTTGGTTTGTAGGCGCGCTTCGGCAAAAGTATCCACGCCTACAAAATGAACTTCTGATTTACTATATGCTTGCCGTAAGCCTTTAACCAACTTACGCACTCGTTCTAGACTATCGCTAAAAACACTTTTACCTGAAGACATATTAAAGATCACAAAAATTTGTTCAAAAGAACTTCCCGCTTTACTCAGCATTTGATTCTGCATTTTTTACTTCCCTACCTAATTTTTACAATTATTATCTCTAAGTTTTATAATTCCCGATAAATTTTCTCTAATTTATCCATACTAATCTCTATGATCTGCTCCTTTTTTTAAACGAACCAAAGTCAAAGTTATTACTAATGTAATCAAATACATTTCTGAACTTATCCCATACGTATAATCAAACATGCTATGTCCTAGAAATCCAATTAAAGCCACCGTTGCAATTTTACTCCAAAGAAAATTTCGTTTTTGCCAAAAGGTATAAAAAATGCTCCCGAGAAAACTTATTAAGGCTGTCATCCCAACGATCCCTGCTTCGGCCAAAGTTTGCATATATAGATTATGTAAATGAGCCATATCCTGCTTATTTAGCTTATCTCTTAGTACTACCTTATAGTCGCCCTGTTCCACCTTATATTCATAATTAGGTACATTACCATAGCCTACCCCAACCAAAGGTCGTTGCAAAAAGGTTTTCCAGCCCAATTCCCACATCTGCAATCTGGTAACAACCGACATCCGATTTTCCATATTGTTGGCAGTACGGCTTTTTATTATACCTAGTTGACTAATTCCTAATAATAACGCCGCTAAAATAATTAGCACTATTAGCCAAGTTCTTAGCCGCGGCCGCCAAAACAAAATAAAATAACTTATTATCGCTACAGCTGTAGCTAACCACGCACCTCTTGTACCGTTCAACAGTAACGTAGCCATATTAGCTAACACTACCACTAGATAAATATTGCCTAAGCGATATTGATGTTTTTGCCAGCTTTCCATTGTTAGAGCTACAAAAATAGGTATTATAATACTACACATTCCAGCTACATTCATAATTCCTAAAATTCCAGCCCCACGGGGCGCACCATTATGAATTATCGCCTTGTGCATAAATACTTGCCCGGCCACAAAAACAAAGCATAAAACACTTCCTAAAGCCAAAGCCTTAAAAAAATTTTCCGCAACAAAATTTTCTTCTAAAAACGGTCGATAAATAAAGATCGGCAAATATCGTGTACATATCCACGCAAACCAAATAATGCTAATATTAATATTTTGCGAAAAAAATACTACAATAATCATCATTATGAACATTGCTATAAAAAACCGATCCACAAAAGGATATATTTCCAGCTTTATTTGACGCCAATTTTTCAGATAATAAATTATTGAAGTTACTGCTAACAATCCTAAAACAATATTGCTACCAGTTCTGTAAAAAGTCAATATAAATGTTAAGGCAATAATAAGTTTTACACCTATATCATGCAATCCAACAGTTTTCATTAATAACACAACTACTTTCTTTTTATAAATTTATGTTAATACTCTAAATCACTTACTATAGCTAAATATTTTCGCTTAGTTATCTTTATCTTGGCAATGATCTTTTCCTTGCCTTTTAATTCTATTTCATTTGTGGAATTATTTTTCTGTCTTTTATATACCACAAGAAAGTATCTACCTAATCGTAATTTTAATCTTTTTTCATATCCATTAAGCCATGACCCACTTAGTTTGTGAACTGCATAAGTATTTTCACCTTCATCTATGCAAAAATAAAAATAAGGGAAGATAATCTCACCTTTCCTAATTTCTTTCTTCTCATGTATATTATAGGGGGCATAAAGGGAATGGGTTTTTTCAAAATATTTTTTCACATGATGTACATTTGTCGTTAAGTCATAACCTTTTGCTGTTATGAAAGTTCTACCATCATATTCAATCATTAAATCTTTAATGATTGAATTACCTTTCTCTGCAGCTAGAAATGCCGTCATTACTGGATTACTTTTATTCCCAAGTTTTTCATAGCAAGTACAAAAATCAAGTTTTAAAAATTCATCTAGATTTCTTTTTATTTCTAAATCTGTATCAAAATAAAATCCACCAAACTTGTTCAAGGCATATAGACGCACATAGTCTGAAACAAACGCCCATTTTTCAGCCTTAAAAGCCTCTTGCATATATCTATTATCGATATCTTTTACTTTTTCATTATTCCACTCAATAATTTGGTAATCTGGTAAATATTTCTTCCATGAGGCAATACAAGATTCGACTAATTCATCTTTTACTGCATTTCCTACCCATACATAATGTATTATCTTTGGTATCATAATTTTCTCCTAGATAAACAACTTATTTTTTAACTAAAAATTATTTCTTCTATCAATTTGTAAACATCATCTACATCAACTCTATCTTTTATATAAATATTATTTCCTGTTTTGTTTATTGCATCCTCATTCTCTTTAGAACAAATAACATAACTGTTTTTACTAATTGGTCGCCACTTAGCGGGATTACTCCCTAAAAAAATAGTAATTATCGGAATATCAGTTGTTGCCGCAATATGACCTGTACCTGTATCAACACTTACTAATAAATCAAAAACTGCAAATAAACTTGTAAGATCTTGCAAACTTGTCTTACCCGCTATATTTTTCGGATTAGAAAAGCACAATTCTTTTATTTCTTCAATATAGTAATAGTCTAAGTTTGCACCTAATATTACACATTCAAATCCGTTAGCTGCACACCTATCCAATAATTTCGCAAATTTTATTTTACTCCAGTTTTTAGAATAATGTGTTCCTCTAACGCAAAATATTATTTTTTTCTTAGTACTTTTGAAAGTTTTTTCCCATTTGTCAATATTTATTTTTGTTGGTTGCGGTAAACTATTGGGTTCTAAAGAATAATCCTTTTCTAATAACCCAACTGTAAATCTCCGAAATATTTCTGATTGATGTATTGTATTCTCATCATAATTAGTTCTTAAAAATCTCGTGCTAAATTTTAAAACTATATTTTTGTCTTGTCTTTCATAAACATATCCAGCCCAGCGTTCTTTAATCCCTGCTAAAAAGCCTAAAATAAGTGGTCTTGGTTTATAATCATATGATATCATAAGATCAAAATTATAATTTTTTAATTCCTGCGAAAATCTAAACATTTCTATTGCAGAAGTTTTCTTCGAATTATAGTTTAAAACTAAAACACCTTCTAGCAACTCATGTTGATAGAAAAGTGGCTCTATATGTGGCAAAACCAATAAATATATTTTAGCTTCTGGAAATCTTTTTTTTAGTATTTGTATACTTCCTGTTGTAAATATCGCATCGCCAATATGCTTTACTTGTGAAACAAGTATATTCTTATACATATTTACTCCTTATAGCAACTTTTCCTTTTTTCTTGCAAATAACCAAGTTTTATATATTTATTCATGGTATAATTAGCATAATTTGCCGAAAGCATATACCCTATTTTCCCATCTAAAAAGCCCTTTTTTAAAATATACATCTTGAAAAAAGCAAATAATGGTCTTAATATTATGTCTAGAATAAAATTCATAGTTTTCCCATTCTTAAAGTTTTTTTCTGCTGCTAATGAGGAATATTGATTCATTTTATTAATATATTGTTCCCAATTATTATAAGTGTAGTGAATCATATTTGACTTCATCTTTCTGTCGGTAAATTTATGCACAATTTTCGGATGTACAAACCCTTCAACATAAGATCCTTCTTTAGGCATTAAACGGCAAACATAATCTGGACTCAATGGTCCATAATTAACCAATTTATAATTAAAATGATTTATTCTTTTTATCCAATACCCATAATTTTTATCTGCTTTAACTGTTTCTTTAATCTCTTGTGCTAATTCAGGAGTAACTCGCTCATCTGCATCTATAAAAAAAATCCATTTTTTTGATGCCTTTTCTATAGCATAAGTTTGTTGAGCCCCCCAATCACCACTCATAGAACGTTGATAAACTTTTGCGCCCATCTCTTCAGCTATTTTCTTTGTATTATCAACACTAAAGTCATCAATAACAATTATTTCTTCTGCAAAACTCACACTTTCAATACATTCTTTGATATTTTTCTCTTCATTTTTAGCCAAAATTAGTACACTTAAATCCATAATTCATTCTCCTAAATATTATATTTAAATGTCGAGTAACAAATTTTTCTTCTTTTTAACCCTAGCTATATAACTTATAATTTTATTGTTGGTCAATACTTTATCTATATTATCTATTATTAAGCTTGCTAAACTATAACTAAACTTCATAAATATTATTTTCCTTTTTTTCCCGTATATTTCCTCAAAAAATTTTTTTTCTTTTTCACTATTAACAAGCACAATCCTAATTGTATGTTCTCTATCTTCATTTTCTAATATTATTTTCCTTTTAAATAAACAATTTGAATCACTAATGTTCTCAATAAAAATCAAATTCACATTTTTATTTAAATCTTTCTTAATGTCTTTATTTAAATTTATTATTTCTTCAAATATTTTTTCATCTTTTCCTGAAAAGAATATTTCAGTTTCAATATTTTCAATCCCAGATAATGATAGACTTTTTATTGCCTCTTCAGCCGACTTTATCTTTAACGTATCAAATCTATTTGGTTTTTTTTTCAAGTTAGTAAAAAACAATAATGCTCTCGATAAACTGTTTTTCGCCATATTTATTATTAGGTTTGTTTCACGCCGATAAAAAGTTTTTCTGATTTCCATAAATTCTTTTATTCCTAACTTATTTTTAAAAATCAAAAGTTCATCTAAATTCAAGTCACTAGAAAACAAACTTTTGTATTGCTCAAACGTAGCTAGAGTTATGTGAGCTTCTAAAAATTTTTCTCTCAGTAAACAACTTATTTTTTTTGCTTGAATTATTTCCTCTGCTTTATCACTAAAGAGCATTAGCGTTATTCTATAATTCACTCTTATCTTCACTCCTTAGCATCTCTTGCGCGGCCTGTAAAACCTGAGCTACGGTCAGATTGCGCATACAATCCATTTTTTCACATTTATGTCGCATTCCGCCCGCACAGTCTAAGCAAGGCGGTTCTGCCCTTACGATTAGCGCCCGTTCCGTATACGGACCATAGAGTTTCGGGCTAGACGGACCATACATCGCTACAATCGGTACATTTTGGCTAATAGCTACATGCATCGGCCCACTATCATTAGTGATAATCAAACTACATCGCTGCATTGCCGCGGCTAGCTCTTGTAAAGAAAACTTACCCGTCGCAATTAGTGGTTGAGTGTGCATATAACTTACTGCATCTTGAACTAATTCAGCATCCATTGTCCCACCAAAAAACACTACTCGATACCCTTGCGCATTTAAGCTATCGGCTACCTGCGCAAAACGTTCCCCCGCCCAGCGCTTAGTTAGTACTGCACTGCCAATATTTAAGCCAATCAATTTTTCCTGCACCTTTAAACCTGCTTGTTGGTAAAATTGCGCACTTACTGCCAAAGCCGCTTCACTTACAGGCATTTGCAAACCTTGATTAGTTAAATCTTGGGTAATTCCTAACTGCTGCAATACTTGCAAATACATATCAGCAGCGTGCAGTTGGCGTTTAAGCTTAATCACCTGATTATAAAATGGTCGAAACAGAAAATGACAAGCGCCCACTTTACATTTTGCCTTAATGTTGGCTGTCAAAAAAGAGGTGCGCTCGTTAGGGTGTAGATTAATTACTAAATCATAGTTTTCTTGGCTTAATCTTTGTGCGTAACGATATAAAGCCATTACACCTTTATCTTGACCTTTTTTATCAATTTCTAACACACGACTTACATGTTTATTCTCTTGAACTACTCCCGCTAATTTTTTATCCACCAAATAATCAATTTGCGCCTCTGGATAAGCACGTCGCAATACTTCCAAAAAAGGTGTGGTTAGGAGTAAATCTCCTAAGTGCATCAAAAAAGTTACTAAGATTTTTTGAGGTTGTCTAGGCAACATACGGTTTCACTCCAAACTAATATTTTTAAGCTTGAGAAAATCTTCACAAGCTTGGAACACTTCTTCTGGTAAAATATTGCTCATACAAACTAAAGGTGTACATTCCCGTTTGCGGCAAGGTGAGCATAAAATCTTACTAGTTAATACCCGACTTTTTATTCCATACGGACCTGTCCGTTCCGCCTTGGTTGGTCCATACATTGCCACGACTGGTAATCCAGTAGCAACAGCAATATGTAGTGGGCCCGTGTCGCCACTGACATATAAGCTAGCTTGTTGAAATAAGGCCATTAACTCCCGTAAATTAGTCGCGCCCGTAAAATCCACCAAATTAACATTGTTCACGCGTGTAGTAATAAAGTCCGCCTTAGGTTGGTCTGCTTTAGCGCCTACTAACACTACTTGATAACCTTTACGCAGCAATTTTTTTATCAAAACTACATAGTGTTCTAACGGCCATTCTTTCGACGGCCAACTTGTACCTGGGGCAACTACAATAAAATTACCCGGCTGAACTGCATTGGCTTGCAGCAAGGCCGTAATTTTTAAATGCTCCGGTTGGAGGTTGGGTAAAACAAATTCTGGATGTTCAACTTCTGAACCAAAATAACGCACCACATCTAAATAGCGTTGGATTACATGCCCATAAGCGTATTCACCCTTAATAGCTTTGCTAACTAACCAACTACCCTCCCGCAATTCCCAATAGCCATAGCGATTCTTACAACCTGTCATTAGCGCCAAAATACTGCTTTTTAACAGCCCTTGTAAATCCAACACTAGATCGAATTGCCGCGACTTTAAATCCTTGCGCACAGTTTTAAAATAGGCATAGCGTTCTGATAGCGAGCCCCGCGTAAAGCGCTGTTGTTCAATTATAATTACCTCATCTAAAACTGGGTTCCCTATGATAATATCAGCAAAGGGCCGATTTACCAGCCAGCTGATTTTTGCTTGCGGATATAAACGGCGCAAAGCTACCGCACTAGGCAAAGCATGAATAACATCGCCTAGTGAGCTAGTTTTTATTATTAAAATGTTTTTATATCCCATTACCTAAATCAGCTTCCTTCGCCAGCACATTTTTCACAAATTCTAGGAGACTACCTTGTTGATATAGGTAGCCGCGAATTCCTGCCGCTTGAGCAGCTTGTAAATCACTTTCTTTGTCGCCAATTAAGAAACTTTGCTCCTTAAGCACCTCATGTTCTTGCATGGCCTTTAAAATCATTCCCGGCCCTGGTTTGCGACAGTCACACTCTTGTGCATATTCTGCCCGACTGGCATCAGGCAAATGTGGACAATAATAAAAGGCATCTATCCGAGTTTGTTGGAGCGCTAATTGAGCCTGCATATAGTTATGCAACTTGCTCACATCAGCCTCATTATAATAGCCACGCGCTACACCACTTTGATTCGTAACAACTATAATGCGATAATCCTGTGCTTGCAACAGTTTAATTGCCGCCACAGCATCCGTTTGCCACTGGAATTCTTCAATCTTATAGAGATAGTTGCGTTCTACATTTAAAACTCCATCGCGGTCAAAAAAGACCGTTTTCCTCATGCGTAATACCCCTCAGTCTGATCTAAAATCTGACAATATTCCGCTACCCCAGTCGCGACATCACTAAAGCCACCTGTATAACCTGCGGCTAACAGTTTACTAGCATCTGCCTGCGTAAAGCTTTGATATTTGCCCTTTAAGACTTCTGGAAAAGGAATATATTCAATTTTTCCGCGCCCTAAATGCTTAATTACGGCTTGGGCTACATCATTAAAGCTTTGAGCTTTACCTGTTCCACAATTATAGATCCCACTAATTTGGGGATTATCCAAAAAGAACAAGTTAACTTTAGCCACATCTTTCACATAAATAAAATCACGGCGTTGTTCTCCATTAGCATAGCCATCTACGCCTTCAAAAAGTTTTAAAGTATCGCCAGCTTTCAGTTGGTTATAAAATTGATATGCAACTGAGGCCATCCGCCCTTTATGGTTTTCTTGTGGTCCGTAAACATTAAAATATTTTAGTCCGACGATTTGACGGTTATTTACCCCTTGTAATTGTTGCACATAGCGATCAAAAAACAATTTGGAAAAAGCATACACATTCAAGGCGTGTTCGCATTCTGGCTTTTCTACAAACCCATTTACACCATTACCATAGGTAGAAGCAGAAGACGCATAAATAAATTGGACTTTTTTATTTAAAGCAAAATGCAATAATTGCTTGCTATATTCAAAGTTATTTTGCAACATATATTTGCCATTGTATTCCATTGTATCAGAACAAGCGCCTTGATGAAAAATAGCGCGGATATTAGCACTATTAAACTTGCCCGCTTGAACTTTTTCAAGAAATTCCACTTTATCGATATAGTCGGCGGCTTTTAAGCCTACTAAATTTTTAAATTTAGCCGCATTTGTCAAGTTATCAACGATTAAAATTTGGCTCTCGCCTCTTTGGTTCAATTCATAAACTAAATTACTGCCAATAAAGCCTGCTCCACCAGTTACAATAATCATTTATAGTTTACCCTCTTTCGCTAATTTACTTATTTTTTCTACCAAATTACTCGTAGAGTAACCCTCGGTAAAATCTAACAAGGCCACTTCTTGCACATATTCGCGACCTAATACTTGTTCTAGCTGATAATCGCCACCTTTTACCAATACATCTGGTCTAAGCACGCTCAATAATTGTTCTGGCGTTTGTTCAGTAAACAACACTACCATATCCACACAAGCTAGGCTAGCTAGCAAACCAGCACGAGCTTCTTCATCCACTAAAGGACGTGTTGCCCCTTTTAAGGCCCGAACAGAGCTATCTGCATTTAAGCCTACAACTAATTTATCGCCCAAATTACGGGCTTGTGCCAAATAGTTGGCATGACCAATGTGGAGAATATCAAAACAACCGTTTGTAAAAATCACCTTTTTACCTTGTTGTTGCCAATTTTTAATCAATAATTGCGCTTGTTCCCAACTAGCAATTTTAGCGCAAATGGGATTGTTATTGGCCAATTGCAAGCTTTCGAGCAATTCGGCCCGCATAATTGGTTGCGTCCCAACTTTACCAACTACTACACCTGCCGCTAAATTAGCTACTTGTAGACAGTCTTCTAAGACTAATTTGCCTGCAACTGCACTCATAAAAGTTGCGGCCATAGTATCGCCCGCACCTGAAACATCAAAAACCTCACGCGCTGTAGCCTGATCACTTAAGACAAGCCCCCGCCCTACATAAGTTAACCCTTTTTCTGAGCGAGTTACCACAATATTGCGCACAGCGTAGGTAGACATCGCTTCTTGGGCTGCTTGAATTATCGCTTCGTCCTCATTTATTAAATCAAGTCCAATACATTCGCCCATTTCTTTAACATTAGGAGTTATATAATCAGCTTGAGCATATTTATGCCAATCACTGCCTTTAGGATCTACTAACACTGGTACTTTTTGATAATGAGCTTGTTTTATAATATATTGACATAGTTCTGGGGTACAAACCCCCTTAGCATAGTCAGAAATAATCACAGCATCCAAACCTTGTGCTAGCAACTTGTCGAGCCAAGCTTGGAGTTCTACCTGTTCTTGATTGCTCAAAATCCCTGCTTGTTCAAAGTCCAGACGTAACATTTGCTGACTTCCACCAATAACTCGCAATTTAGTAATTGTCGGTCGCTCTTGACTGACAATTAAGCCTGTAGTATCAATATTTTGTGCCTGCATCAAAGTTAACAGCTGTTCTTTGTTGCTATCCGCCCCAACTAATCCAGCCGCAAAAACTTGTACGCCTAGTTGTGCCAAATTATTGGCTACATTGCCTGCGCCACCCAAAGTCATACTCTCGCGATGCACGCGGTTAACTGGCACTGGAGCTTCCGGTGAAATTCGTTTTACTTCGCCAAAATAATAGCGATCGAGCATCAAATCCCCAATTACTGCAATTTTAAGCTTAGTTATTGCATTATTAAAAAACTCATTAACTCGTTCTTTATTTTTCATGATTTATTAAAACTCCATCTAACAATTCACAGAGAATATGCCCCATAAGAATATGCATCTCTTGCGTACGCGCAGTTACCTTGCTATCTACGGCCAAACAAACATCGCATAATTCGCGCATCTTTCCACCGCCTTGGCCAGTAAAACCAATTGTCGCAATGCCTTTAGCTTTAGCAACCTCGATCGCCCGTACCACATTCGGACTATTGCCCGACGTAGAAATCCCAATTAAAACATCGCCATTATTGCCTAAGGCTTGCACTTGGCGCGCAAAAACATTGGCAAAATCATAATCATTAGCAACTGCTGTCAAAATCGAGGTATCTGTGGTTAAAGCAATTGCCGGTAAGCCCTCACGTTCTAACAAATAACGCCCCACAAATTCTGCCGCTAAATGTTGCGCATCTGCGGCACTACCACCGTTACCACAAAATAAAACTTTTTTACCGGTTTTTAAGGCCCACGCCAAAACACTCGCGGCAACTTCTATTTTTTCCCCCTGCTGTTGATAGAGGGCTTGTGCTACATTAATATGTTCTGCTATTCGTTGTTGTATTATTTCTTGCATATTTACACTCCTTACCAATTTACTAACCGCCAATGCATATTAAACTCATTGCGTTTATGACGATAACCTATTTCTAATTCCATACAGTGCATATTATGAACAATTGCGAAATCTAAATCATAAGTATTACTGTTTTGCACGTCGTAACGATGTTCAATTTTCAACACATCTCTAGCGGTTAGTTGATAACTAAGACCAGTTCTAATTTCCTTACTCATATCTGGGTCATCATAGTCAAAAAGTGAACTCTTGTCACTAGTATAGTAATATCCAGTCCAGGCTTGCAATCGCTCATTAAAGCGTTTATTAAATACCCCGTTAGCGGTAAACACATTGCGTTTTGAATGGTCATAGCTTTCCAAGATGCGACTATAACCTGTCCCTAGATTCAACCACCAGCTTTTATCAGGCGATAAGTAAATCGGATCTCTAGATAAACGTACGCCCAAATCAGTATGCCAACTACTTTTATCATCATCTACCCACTTACCATGCAGTGCATAGAAACTATAATTCAAATGAGTATCCGCAATTTTTTTCGTCTTATAATCAAAGCGTGCCTCTGGTTCTTTGGTAATCCAATTTTTATCACTATCGCGCTGCTCTCCAGTTAAAACCTGTACCGCATAATTATCGGTATCATGAATCACACCCGCAACTGGTTTAAATCCCGATTCTGTATATAAATCAAAATCAAAAAAAGCCTCTACTTCATGTCCTATGGATTTCGTAAAGCGTTTTTTAATCTCTAGGCCATCTTTATTGTCATAGCGAATGGTTGGAAACATTGAATCTTCTTGTCCAGGGGTAATATCCTGAACATAGCGTTCTTGGGTATACATTAACTGATCCTTAATATACACTTTCATATTATAGGCAATCATTTTTTTACCAGGAAAAATATCTACCCGCTCTGCTTTCGCATAAAAGTCTGGTTTATGCGCATTACAGCGAGTTATCGTGCTTTTGCCTGCCTTGTACCGATCGGGATAAATATCAACATGCTCGGAAGTAATATATTCTTTATCTATTTTGCCTTTAACCGTTTGCATGGCGCCAACTTTATCATTATAGTTATACTGACCTTGAACAGCAGTTAAATCTGCGGTAGGACTTAGATATTGTCCACCTTCATGTAACCACAAATCACCGGTGTTATAGTTACCATCTAATTTTTCCGTGATAATACTCTCGCCACCACGTACTACTTGTACCTTGCCAGTTGCTTGAATATTACCCGTCTTATTGTCAAAAGTTAAATTTTCTGCATAGACAGTTGTCGGTAAAGCTACTTGTTCCTGTTTTTGCTTTTTATTTTTTTTCTTCTTTTTTATTTCTTGAGTTGTTGTATTCGTTGCTTCAACAGTGGTTGCTTTGGTCTCGGGCACTTGATAATAATTACCTTGTGCATCTTTGTGCAATTTTAACAGTGGCTCTTCTAGTTCGCTGGCATTAACTGGTGAGTTTGCCCACAGCCCCAAAACTAAGCCTGCCACTAGAATTTGCCCTATTTTTTTACCTAAATCGATCTTTTCCATAAATTTTCCTCCATTTACCGACACTACACCTATTCTAATATATTTTAACACAAAAGCAACCAAGGCAAAATAGCTATTTTGCCTTGGTTGCTTTTTTTTCTGACTAATTTAGTCTATTTATTTTGTTCAATAAATTTATCTAAGCTATCAGCTGTTTGGTTCTTGCGTACCAACCCATTTAAAGCTACATCTTCTTTTACTTGTGTATAAAAAACTGTGCCCGCTGGAATAACTGCTTCCTTACCATGCACAAACAAACCACCGATTGCGCCTACTGGTCCAAATACCAACATGCCTGCGGCGCTTGCCCCAGCTGCTGCAATTTGTGATTCCGTAGCTTTTTTAGCCAATTCACCTAAGTACAAGGGCACTATTGTACCATCAATTGTCAACAGGGCTTTAAAGTCCATATCTACGCGACCATCGCGGCCAAAATTACTAGCATGCTTAATTTTTACAATCGTCGCTTCACCGGTTGCACCTTTGGGTACAATCAGCAAATTGCCAACAAAGATATTTTCTTCTGCTCTAAATTGAATAATGTCACCCTCGCGTGCCAATTTCCCGTTCACTTCTTGCAATAAAGATACCTTAATTAAAGAATCTTTCGGTAAAGTAGTATGTTCTACGGCAATATCGCCTTGCGTATATACCATCGCTAATAAAGCATTTAATCTGCCCATTAAACCGCCCACACTAACATCGCCCGCAATCATTTTCTCTAATTCTTCCAGTCTAGTCTTAGACGGACGCTTCGTAATCGCTTTAGTAAACATCCATTCTACCGCATTTAACCGTGACACAAATGTTGGGGCATGAGTTTCTTCATTGCCTTTTACATCTACATACATTTGATCAATTCTCTCTAAAATCGGTTGGCTGTGTGATTCCGAGTAAAGGTCAAATTCTAACCGACTTACGCGTTCAATCAAGGCTCCTGCTTGCTCCGTACCGTACAGTTCCTCTTCAATCGCACCTAATTTCCCCACTGCCGTTGGTGGTGTTGCCGCACTTGTCGTTAAAGGCACTAAGGAAAAAATTGTTAAACAAAGCATTACTAAAAGTAGATATCTTTTAAACATTACCTTGTCCTCCTTTAAAAAAAACAGGCAGATTGCTCAGCCTGCTTTAATTTCTTCTTATTTTGTTGCTTGAGCTAAATATCTAGAAACAATTTTGCCTACTTCTTTAGCTGGCCAGTTAGTTCTGACAATTGTAACATATTCGGTTTCTAATTCATCATTTACTTTTTTTACAAGAGCTTTGTTTTGCCAAGAATATACTGTCATCATATCCATTTTTACCGCTAAAGTCGCATAATCAGTTTCTTTACCAGTTCTATAACCAGACTCAATATTTTTAATATGAATAGCCACGACCATATCACTGTTAGTTGCTAGCATAATGTTTTTCAACATGCCTTCATTTAAACCTTGTGTTTTTACAACATTTTGATAGTCAACTTTATCCAAAACTGGCATCACAAAATCGTCTGCGATCATGTTATATTTAGGATATTGGAAAGTTTCTATAATACGATCCATAATTTGACTACTAACCCCTTCTGGGATTTCTTGCATATCGCTAACAATTGGTAACACTACAACTTTTGGACTCATAACAAAGTTGGCCGCCTGTACATTACCTACAAGCCCACTTAACATTAGTACGCTGCAGAGTAAGAAGCTAAATAATACTTTTCTCATGACTAACCCCCTAAATTTTTAAATATACTTCATTTTAACACAACTTTGGAAAAATCGCACTATTTTTTTCAAAATTGCCGTTTCTTTATCTGATATTTGTTTTTTAGATTAACAAATGTTTTGCGTCCTTATACAATCCCCAAATTAAAAAGATAAAAATATTAGCCTGTCGGTAAAGTTGTCCCTTACCAACAGGCTAATATTTTAAAAACTCATCCGCCAACCTAAGTTTGCTTTCCATTTGTCGCTAATTTTATCGGCAAAGGCGGCACGGGTAATTTCACCATATAAATTTTGATTTTTTGCCAAACGTTGATCAAAGCCTAGCCCATATTCTAGCCAAGTATCACTTCCCGAAGTTTGCTTTTGTACCGTCGTACCGTTATAATTTGCCGTCATATTTGTATCGCCTTTAAATTCATGTAGGCAGGATAATTTCAAATAGACATTGCCCTTTTCTGTTTTATGCCCAGCATTAATTCCCAAACGGCCAATTAAAGAATCTAAGCCTTGGTTTTGCACCTGTGCGCCTGCCGTTCCATCAGCGGTCATGGTATAGCTACTACTATTAACCCGATTATAGTTTAACTCTACTTGCGGTTCTAGATAAAAATCCTTAGCTAGTTGTTGACGATAACCATATTCAAGCGACATATTTAAGCCGCGAGTCGCGTAATCGCCTGCATAACTGACCCCGTCTTGGTGATGGATGCTGCTATTGGCAATTCGCCCATATTTGACAATCGCGTCTACAAAGTGCCCCCGCTCACCCACATAACTACCATATATCCCCACCAAATTCGAATCTAAATCACTACTGCCACCACTACCACTTACATCGCTTTTCATCTTAGAGATTGCCAAGCCTGTAAACAACTTACCCGTAGCTAATTTATGAGCGCGATCATAGCCGGCTTGAAGGCCATGATAACTGGCGGTAGCCGCGCTACTGCCTTTGATCTCGCTTTCACCACCATAAGCCCTTACCCAAGCACCAGCCTCCCCTTCGTCCCAACGCAAATCCCCCATACGACGTTGCAAATCATTGTTTTCTGCCCGCCAAGCACTAAGTGCCGACATTTGGGCACTAGCCGCCGCCCCAGCCATAACTGCCGCCGGACCCTCGCCCGTTGTCGCTTTTTCTACTAGCAAGCCGGTCAATTTAGTTTCCCCGGCAGCTGTAGTAAGTTGTGGGGTAAGTTGAATATCTTCTGTAGTTAAGCCCATAGCTGCCGGCCGCGTAGTTTTGTAGGTTTTGGGCAAGGCAGTATAGCTACCACTGGAATCTTCAGTTTTTAACACTACTGGGGCAGTAGCGGGCAGATAAGTTGCATTACCCTTTTCTAGGGCTGGGTCATAAGCAATTTGCACCGTATAGGTATTACTACCAGTAACCCCTTTTAAAATCACCTTATCCGCGGCATTATTTTCGATATCACTGGATAGCACAAAATTAGCGCCATTTAACTTACCTTCAACCATACCATCAGTCTTCCCTAAAGTTGTAGTCCTGTCCCCCGCATCTGTGCCCCGAATTGTATTAGGCTTAGTTTGCCAAAGATTAATATTAGCACCGCTGACCGTAGTGTTCCAAATTCCCGCATCCTCTGACACATACCAAGTAGCGCCATTGCTAAAAGCTATATTCGCCACAGAGAATCCATCGTTGACAAGACCTGCTAAATAGGAGTCGGAATTCGCAAAATTTACATAAACTTCCCCCAGGGTGCCTGCGCCGCTGCCAAAGATATCCCCTTCTAGCTGCACTGTTTTATTTTTATTCATATTGATCTTTAATATCCCCCGAACAGCAGCACTAGTGCCAGACACAAACAAAGCTATAGGTGCCGTTATTTTTAGATTACCATTGATGTTTACGGGGATATTATTTGCATAAGCGCCCACCCCCATTTCCTCTGTCAACGTAATATCCTCATTATAAGTGCCGCCATCATATAAAGCTGCTTGAGTTATACTTGGGCATAGTAGATTCGTGCTTAATAGTAAGGCACTTAATAATTGGGCTTTTTGTTTTTTTGTCATAAGCTAAAACTCCTTTATTGTTTTTTCTTAAATACTGATTGTCATTTTCGCTGCTTAGTGCTAGTTTTAAAACTAGCGTTTAGTCTGCGCACAATAAAATTCAAATAACCGCTCTGCGGCAACTTCTAAATAATCAGCCGCAGCTTTATATTGGCCGCGCCGCCGGGCATTTTTGCCCGCTAATAGGGCAATCCGCACTTCCCAAGGTTCTGAAGGCTCCAACTCATACCACAAGGAACGCCGCACATAACTCCAATAGGTTTTTTCAATTTGCGCCGCACAATAAGCAATCCACGGCTTCCCTTCATTAAGAAAGTGCCAAAAAATATTCTCTGGCTGTGGCGTAATCCTAGTTTCTTCAAAAGCATCTAGCAAATAAACCTTATAGGGACTTATTTCCAACCAAGCACCCTCCAACACTTTATTTAGCGCATCTTGTTCTAATAAAGAAAAGGTTGCGCCCTGCTGTTGGTAACAGTCTAAAACCTGGCGAGTTAAATCTAACTGTCGCCAACGTTCTAAATCAATCACCATAAACCCAGCATTAAAATAGCGATTTTGCTTTAAGCCCAAGCGTTTTGCTTTGTCTTGATAATCGCCTTCCATAGCCGCCGCTAAAGGCTGACCTTGCAAATCCAACTGCCACAGCTCGGCCATATTCTTTAAACACAGCATATCTGCATCACAATAAATTACCCGTTTAAATTCTAGTGGTAACAGCATCGGCATTAATACGCGCAAAAACACCGTTTGATTTAAACGTTCTGGCGCTACCGCAGCCGAAACTCTCGGGATTTTCTGTAACATCTCATGCGCATCGTAAATGAAAATACGCGTATTGCGATATAACTGCGTAAAAGTATCCAATTTTTCTTTGTCCGCTACTAACAGGCGATCGCAGACTAAGTGAAAGGTGATCGGTTGCCCCGGGTGATTGAGTACAATCGAGGTCATCACAATCCCTGCATACTTCACATAATTGGCATCTACTCCAAAGGCAATTTGATATTCTCCCATAAATATCGCTCCTTTTGTTAGTTAAAATATTCATTTACTCATTTCTATCCACAGTACACCCTAACTTATCTTATTTATCTTAGCGAAAATCTGCCAAAAGCCAAGCAAAGTTTGTATAACAGGCAAAAAGTTTGCTCCAGTGGCAAAATAGTACTCTCCGCCTCTACTAAAAATATAAAAAATGCTGTATAATTTATAATATGCTATTAAATGCTCTTAAATCATTGTTAATCGCTGTTAAATACATTTTTTGCAAAGTGAGGTTTGTTTATGCGCATTGTTATCTGTGATGATGAAGTCTGCCAAGTAAATAAACTTTGCGATCTCGTACAAAAAGTTTGCGCCCAGCAAAATGTAACGGCTGACATTCGCCCTGTTACTAGTTATAAGCGCTTTTTAGAGGATGTGGCCAAAGTACGCGCCGATATTGTTTTGCTCGATATTTGTTTAGGTTCTGATAATGGTATTGAAGCTGCCCGAATTTTGCGCCGCTTTAATGCCGATTGTGTCATAATCTTTATTACCTCCAGCCCCGATTATGCTTTAGATGCTTTCGAGGTTACCGCCGCCCATTATATTCTCAAACCAGTGAGCTTAGAAAAATTGCAAACCGCTTTATTACGTAGCCGCTTTTTCCAAGCCCCACGCCCTACCTTAGATTTAGTCGTAGACTATATGCCGCTACAAATTCCGCTCACAGATATTTTATATTTAGAAACAGTTGACAGAAAAACGCGCCTGCATCTTAGTAATGGGAGCCTGGTCGATTGCAATCTTGCCTTAGCCCATCTTAGCGAGCAACTGCCCCCAGCCCAATTTCTCGCCTGTTATCGCGGTCTACTGATCAATGCCGATTATGTCCAAAGCCTAGATGAAACGGGACTAACTCTAAGCGAGCAACTCAAGTTACCAATTTCCAGTAAGCGTTATAGTCGTATTCGTAGCCAATATCACGAGTACTTAATTCTCAAAGTGCGTACAGCACACACCTCGTAATCTAGTCTAGTAGAGGAGTTTTGCAATGACACTGGCAACCTTCAGCACCCTGTATTATACTTTTATCCATATTCTGCCCTTTAGCTGTTTGATTTTTTATACCTTTCGCACCCAACTCCGTTGGGGAGTTTTACCTACTAGCTCGCTGTATTTATTGTTATTAAGTGGTGAGGTTTTAGTTCAAGTTCAATTTCCAAACGCTTTTAACCAGCAACTATCCCTCCTGCTCCAACTACTGTATATCCTCTATCCACTTCTAACCATCAAGGCGTTTGCCGGCAAAGTCCTAGCCATCAGTTTATTAACCCTCCCCTTAGCCTTTCTAACGCTTAGCTTAGCGCGAATTGCTGAAGCATTTTTCCCGACCACAATTCCGTATCTAACTGCTAACCTAGTTATTACGGTAATTATTCTAAGCTTTATCTACCCCACTTTAGTGTATATCCGTCAAGTACTCCGCCCCTTAATAGCTGTTCAAGAGAAAAAACCTTGGCTTTATTTAGCAGCTTACGAATTAGTTTTAATTTTTATTGTCTTACTTATTGATCCCTGGCATCAAACTTTAGCACCGCGGGTGCTAATTTCACGCTTTTTGCTCTTGGTAGCGAATATCGCTTGTGTTCAAATAATGGTCTACCTCTGCCAAAGTATTAATGCGCGCGATTATGCCCGTAATCTCCTTAACAGTCTGCAAGTTTTACAAGAATTTGAGCGGCAACGCTATGCTGATATTATGGAACGCTGGCGCTCTTCTAGGCGTTTACGCCATGATTTACAATCCCATGTCCTTACCGTGCTAGCGCTAGCTAAAGCATCTAGCCAACAAGAGCTTAAGTGCTATTTACAAGGTATTAGTGATAGTCTTGGCTCTAAAAACAATATGAAATAATTATCCGGAGGTTAGTTGTGTCTTATATTTTTTCTGGAAATGCCAGCGAAATTATCCAAAACTGGCCACTACTAAGTTTGTTAGCCAGCATTTTTTATACTTTCGCCCACATTTTACCAGCCAATCTCATCCGATGTTATATTTTTCGACACTATTTGCGGTACCCTTTAAAAAAAATTTTTTTTGGGCTACTTATCCTTATTAGTTTAGAATCAGCTATTCAGTTAGAGTATGCGCAGATTTTTTCACCGCGCATTGGCTTTGTTTTCCATCTAGTCTATTTTTTTTATCTATCTATAGTAATTAAAGTCCCCTGGGCTAAGCAATTTTGTTTAATTGCCCCCCTAGGTATGGTCTGGTTTTGTTTAACTTCCATTGCTTATGCCCTTGAATATAACTTCCCCCTGTTCCCTGTACCTTTTTTTCAAACTGGTTTCATCTTATTATTAGAAACCTTGCTTTGCCTTTATTTTTTTTGGCTTTATAGCGAACATTTTGCCGCACCCTTACTTGCCAATAACTCTATCCCCAAACTTTGGTCACCACTGGCTGGACTGACTTTTGTCACGCTAGCTCTATCAATTTTGGCCAGTCCGTTTAATGAGGATCGTAGTTTCACGGCCTTTTGTGTGCGCCTAATCGCTTCTTGCGGTGGCTTAATAGGGACGATAATCGCTCTGTATGCGGCACGCGAAGCAATTAGACAACGACAACTAAACTCAATTTTAGCCGTTACGCAGGAAATGCACTTAGCCGAGCAGGAACATTACCAAAATTTAACGGAAATAGAAAAAAACACGCAATTATTCCAAAACAAGTTACAAGTATTTGTCGACAACATCAATAATTTTCTGGCTCAAAATAATTATCTAGCGCTCAACAATTACGCCCACGGTTTTCTCGACCAAAGCAATTTTTCCTTTAGGAATACCGCTTTGTGGCAATGATTTAGTGAACGCACTCATTAATTATTGGCAAGGGGTTTTACAAAATTTAGCAGTAGAAACTACTTGGGAAATTAATTTAGGTAAGCAAAATCCCATTGATCCTTTAGATATGACAGCAATCTTAGGCAACCTATTGCGTAATGCCACCGAAGCCTTAACTAAAGTTACAGCACCAGAAAAAAGATATTTAAAACTCGTTCTCTTAACACTAGGCGATAATCTAGTTATTACTCTCGATAATAGTTTTGATGGTCAAAGTCAACAAGACAACGAACAGAACTATCTGTCCAGCAAACTTGACTTTAAGTCGCGCGGCATTGGTCTGGATAGTATTCGTAGTAGTGTAGAAAAATATGACGGTACTTTTAATATGGAAATTCAAGCTAAGAATTTTGCTAGTTCGATTGTCTTGCCTTTGCCCAGCAAAAAAATTAGAGCCAACCCTTAAGGTTAACTCTGAAAACAAAAAGAGCTTTCAAGAAATAATCTTGAAAGCTCTTAACTTTTAAATGGCGGAGTGGGTCGGAATATCACTAATATCCTGATTCCCCCTAAAAACATGCGTTTATGTTATAAATGCCTTCTTTTTTATCATCGTATCTAAGACCACTCCCTATGGGTTAATTATAAGTTTTTATAATCAACCCATATTTTGCCTTTGCATTTCAATTATATAACGATATAAACTAAATTATTTAATAACGCATCAGGTCTCATAACCTGACATACCTAACCACCAGACAGAATAACGATCTTAATCTACATTAGCGACATCTCTCAGACATAGAAATTCGACATTCGCAACATGATAATATTGTCAAATAACGGAATTGTTAAATAACGCATGGCTATATAGGTTTACACCTCTAACGATTTCACAAACCGCTATATGATTTAGCCCTGCCAATTATATTATGCCGTGGGCAAATCATGTAAAAATTGAAAATATAAGTCTGCTCCACCACCTTAAGCCAGCAAAACTGTTTTAGAAACTAACCCGCCAGCCAAGGTTCGCCTTCCAGTCGTCGCTGACCTTGTCAGCGCAAGCACTGCGAGTGATCTCCCCGTAGAGGTTCTGGCTCTGCCCAATGCGTTGATTGAAGCCAACACCGTACTCAATCCAGGTATCGCTGCCGGAGGAATCACTGCTGACGGTTGTACCATTATAGTTGGCCGTCATGCCGGTGTCGCCGTTGAACTCGTGGAGGCAGGAGAGCTTGAGGTAGATATTGCCGTTTTTGGTATTGCGTCCGGCATTGACGCCGACGCGGGCGATGAGCGAGTCTACGCCACTATTTCGGACAAAGGCGCCGCTGGTGCCGCCGGCGTTCATGGTATAGGAGCTGCTGTTGAGATGGCTGTAGTTCACCTCGGCCTGCGGCTCTAAGTAAAAGCCGTTATGTAGCTGCTGGTGGTAGCCGTATTCGAGGGACATGTTGAGACCGTTCGTGCCATAGTCACCGGCATAATTTATCCCCTCATGGGTACGATTGGTGTCGTTGGTGAAGCGTCCGTATTTAACAATCGCATCGATAAAGTGCCCGCTTTTACCAACATAACTGCCGTAAATACCAAAAAGCTTGGAGTCGAGATCACTCCTGCCCGCAGTTCCCGAGGCATCGCCTTTCATATTGGAAACTGCAATGCCGGTGAAAATCCGGCCCTCTTCGATTGTTCGGGCACGGTCATAGCCGACCTGAATGCCGTGATAGCTAATTTCCGATCCAGCACCACTATGAATCTGACTCTTGCCCCCATAGGCGCGCGCCCAGGCCCCGGCGTTGCCTTCATCCCAACGCAAATCGCCTAGACGCCGTTGCAGATCGTTATTTTCCGCCCGCCAGGCGCCAAGAGCCGCCATCTGGGCGGCGGACGCCGCACTAGCCATGGTTGCCGCTGGACCGGCGCTATCAGTGTTCTTGACGGTGAGGGCGGTGAGCTTGGTCACGCCGCCGCTGGTGCTGAGGGTAGGTGTAAGCTTGATATTTACCGTTTTTAGACCAGCCGCTTCGGTGCGGGTAGTCAGGTAGTCCTTGGCCGTCACCGTATCACCGGTATTGTCGGTAGTAAGGATCGTTAGGTCACTGGCCGTATAGGTGCCGTCCTTGCTCATGGCCGGGTCGTAGACAATCTGGAGGGCGTAGTTGTTGACCCTCCCCCAACCGGCTCCAACAATATCAAGGGGATTGCCGGAGACCTTGGTAAGCACGACCTTATCGGTCAGATTGTTTTTGATGTCACTGGAGAGGGCGAAGGTGGCGCCGTTTAACGACAAGCTGCCCTCTCCAGTGTTGTCAGCACCAGCGGCACTAAAGGTGCGCGTCCCGACGGCGGCACTGCGCACTGTGCCAGGCCGTGTATGGTAAATGTCGATATTGCCTCCGACAGCAGATACTGATACCCCCCCTTCCCTTGTTCCGGTGAAAGTGTTAACGTCTTCCGGTATATACCAGGTAGCGCCGTTGGTGAAGCTAAGGTTTATACTGCCACTGCCCTGTATTGGCATTCCAGCCAGAAAGGAGTCGGCGTTTGTTAAGTAAAGATATATTCTTCCAGTAGCGCAACCATCAGGCGGGGCGGTTTCTACATTACCGATAATTCGCACTGTAGAGGAATCGTTTGTGTTGATCCTTAAGACGCCGTAGCCAGACGCACAGCCTCCTGCTACCCCCTTTGCCAGGAGGGCGTAGGCACTACTACCCTGATTAATATAAATGTTCTGCCCAGTGAGGTTGACCGTATCCGATCCGTTATAGCCGCTTACAGAGATGTAGCCGTCGGTGATGTTGATGTCGTCGGTAATGGTCGGGCTTTGATTGCTGTAGGTCTGTGTTGTGATGATCGTCGCCGCTTCACAGACCGCCGCAGGGTCTGCTGCGAGCAGGACGCCACCGAGGCACATGGCCTGCAGGGCGCAGGCAAGTTGTTTTTTCTTATTTCTTCGTTTCATGGGTTTCAATCCTTTCCTGATATGATTTGTCCGGTATGCTCAAGGTAGTATTGCATCAGACGCTCGCCAGCTAGGCTCAGGTAATGGGCCGCGTCCTCAAAGCGGCGATTTTCTTTGGCGTTGAGACCGGCGAGAAAGGCAATCTTTACTTCCCATGGCTCCAGGGGTTGCATATCGGCCCAGAGGGAGCGACGCACATAACCCCAGTAGAGCTCTTCCATCTCAGGGGCGCAGTAACGGATCCAAGGTTTGCCGTCATTGACAAAGTGCAGCAGCAGGTTTCCCGGCTGCCGTCGCAGCAACAGCGGATTAAAGGCTTCGCTGAAGGCAATCCATTCAGCAGGCAACTCGGTAAAGTCGCCGTCCAGCACCAGATTGAGCGCGTCTTCTTCCAGCAGGCTGAAGCGCGCGCCGTGCTTTCTATAGGCTTTGAGCACGCGTTGGGTTAGCTTTTGCTCGCGCCATTTGGCTACATCGATAACCAACGTTCCGGCGCTCAGATAGCGTGTGTGCGAAAGGCCCAAGCCGCGGCTCAGGCGCAGGTTGCCAGGATTGAGGAGCGCACCGACGGCCCGTTCTTCCAGATTTGCATTCCACAGCGGGGCGAGGTCGCCGACGCAGAGCATGTCGGCGTCTAAGTACACCAGGCGCCGCGCCGTTTCCGGCAACAACTCCGGCAGCAGTATCCGCAAAAATACTGTGCGATTCAGCCTCTCCGGCACGGTGCCGGCAAAGAGCTTTATACTTTGCAGTTGTTCGCGCACGTCGTAGAGCTCGATGCGCGTATGGCTATAGAGTTTACTGAAGGTTTCCAAGCGTGATTTGTCTTCTTTATGCAGGCCGTCACAGGCCAGATGGAAGCAGATAGACTGGCCGGGATGGTTCCAGACGATGGATGTCATGACAACACCCGCGTATTTTACGTAGTTGGCATCTATTCCGAAGGCAAAATGGTATTCTTCCATAGTTAAAATCTCCTCCTTGGTTATTTGCGTTTTCGGCAACAGGCAAACAGACTGCCATTTTCTGTATTATAGCGAAATTTTGGCAAAAACAAAGCAAAGTTTGCTTGAAAGGCAAAAAGTTTGCTTGAAAGGCAAAAAGTTTGCTTGAAGGCAAAAAGTTTGCTTGAAGGCAAAAAGTTTGCTTGAAGGGGACGAAAAAGATAGCTATGCGTGATAAAAACAATGAAATCTTTGTATATTTTAAATACAAGGATTTCATTGTTTTAGAAGTGAGGGAGTGGCATGCGGATTGTGGTGTGCACTATGCGGGGCCGAGGTCGATAAACTCTGCTCGCTGGTGCAGGAAGGACAAGATCGTCTGCTTAATCTTACGCTGCAACAATTAGGTCGTGCCTTTGTCATAGCTCTGGATAACAGCTTTGACGGCCAGTTAAAGCAGGATGAAGAACAGAACTATCTGTCCAGCAAACTTGACTTTAAGTCGCGCGGCATTGGTCTGGATAGTATTCGTAGTAGTGTAGAAAAATATGACGGTACTTTTAATATGGAAATTCAAGCTAAGAATTTTGCTAGTTCGATTGTCTTGCCTTTGCCCAGCAAAAAAAATTAGAGCCAACCTATAAGGTTAACTCTGAAAACAAAAAGAGCTTTCAAGAAATAATCTTGAAAGCTCTTAACTTTTAAATGGCGGAGTGACAGGGATTTGAACCCTGGCGGGCTTTAACACCCCTAACGATTTAGCAAACCGTCCTCTTCAGCCGCTTGAGTATCACTCCATATGTGGCGGAGAGGGTGGGATTCGAACCCACGGTCCCTTCCAGGATCACTAGTTTTCAAGACTAGCGCCTTAAACCGCTCGGCCACCTCTCCAAATTAGCACAAATAGATTATATCAAATTGCAGAACTCTTGTCAATCATCTTTTAAGGACGCAACAGAATATTTTCCGTTTTTTCCAAAACCTGTTCTTCTAATAAAAAAGCTTCCCGCTTTAAAGCTTTCATATTTTGCAAACAACTGTCAATATAACTTTTATCAGTAATACTGCCTAAATTAATTAAAACATTATAGCAAGCACTTCGCAAAGCCGCACGCGCCAACAAAGCAGCTACCGCCGCATCACTTATGGCTTGGGGATTACCTACTTGCGCCACTTGATCGGCCAACTCTAATACTTTTTTGCAGGCTAGAGCAATTTGCCAAGGCACTTCAGACGCGGCAATACTTTTAAGGCTAATGGTTTGCGTGCGAAAATCTTGTTCGATACTACTTTCTTTGGGCAATTTATAAGCTTGCATTAAAGCACCAAAAGCTTCGGCATCAGCTTGCACCAAAGCAGTTAACTCTTGTCGCACCTGCGTTGTTGCTTGTAGAATTTCTTGCACGGTATTTTCTACTTCTTGATATTTTTTTTTGCCAAGGGTTAAGTTACAAACCATTGAGGCTAAGGCGGCGCCTAAAGCTCCCGCAAAAGCCGCTGCCCCACCCCCACCAGGTACGGCATCCTTTGCGGCCAGCTTGTCTAAAAATCCTGCACAACTTTCTTGTATAAACATTAATTTGGTCCTCCGAATTTCACTGTTAATTTTCACTTTGATAGTAATTATAACAAAATAAATTGCCGCTGACCATTTTATGCGCCAAAAACACTGTATACAGAAAACATCAGCTTAAAAATTATTGCCTTTTAAAATGCGCCAAGCAGCTAAAGTCCGCCAAGCGGCTATTTTTTCTCGTTGAGCAGTGTTAGCATTTTCGATTTTTTCTAATTTTTCCGTTTCTGCATATAGTAGATAATTAAAGGTAAAGTCTTGTTGCTGATTTAATAAATTGCCATTATAATTGGTGTATTTATGTCCTGATGGTGCTAGTAATTCTATCAAAGTTGGGGCAATTTGCACTGAGTTTCCATACTTCAAACCTTGAAACCACTCTTGTTTCAAACCAGCACCATAAAAAACGCAGGGCACTAGACTCCGTTCAGCAGCTGAGACTTGCTGTTTAAACTCAAATCGTTCCGCATGGTCTCCAGTTATTACAAATAAGCTGTCGGGAAAGCTTTGTTCAACTTGCTCGATGAACTTACCCATTTCCTGGTCCGCATACCAAATATGCCCCAGCTCTTTAATTTTTTGTTGATTATTGGCGATATTTGCGGGCAAATTAGCCCGAACAGTTGCAGCCGGGAAAGCGGTATTGTCTAAATCGACTGTATAGGGGGGATGGTTACTGGTAGTTAAAATCACATGAAAATATTTCTCATTTTGCCCCTGCGTATTATTAATAAAACTTTGAATTTGCTTAAATAATTCCGCATCTGGACAACCCCAAGCATCTTTATTTTCACTGTTCGAACTAGTTTCCACAAACTTATCAAACCCTTGCTGCTCTGTAAACTTTTTAATATTTTGCCAACTAGCATAACCACCATACCAAAAATAAGTTTTATACCCTAAAGCGCGCATTTGTTGTCCTATGGCTGTTGCATATATTTCTTTATAGGATTGCGGCTGATAATTAGCGGCTAAATTAACATCAACCATCCCAGTAATCACAGCATTTAACGTTGTCATTGTTCCATCACCTGCTGGTAAAAACACAGGCACGCTTACAGCTTTGGAACTATTTCTTAGCTGTTCCCCTTTAGCAACTAAGCCCATTTGTCGATATGGTTCCATAAATGGCCATTCAGCATAGGTTTCACCAACAATTACAATCACATGTTGGGGCGGTTTGCTAAAATAACCACCTTTAGTAGTTTGGACAAAAGCAGTTTCAATATTCCCAGCCGTTGTCTTGCCACCTAACAAATTTATACTTGCTTGTACTTTTTCTGGGGTTAGATTTTTTTTAACCTGCTTTAGCAGACGTTTCTGAATGCTTTTAGCCCGATATAAAGCCTGTACTTCATCTAACACGGCTTCATTTAGCAAGTTGTTTTTAAAGCGCGCACAATTTTCCCAGTTTACCGATTTGGCATATTTAAGGGCTCCGCCAAATCTAATAAAAATAGCGCCAACTATAAAAACTAGCAAAAATAAGCTAGTTGCTACATAAGGTCGATTTTGCCAAAGTTTCGGTAGCGGCAAAAGTGGCCGGTCATAGACGACAAAAATAAGTTTCGCTAGCAAAATTATTGCGCCAATACTTAGGCTTAAGCGCCATAATAAACCATATTCTTGATAAGCGGTTAAAAAGATAGCTTGCTTATCGTCGCGAAAGAAATTGAAAATATGCAAATCAAAATTACTATTATATATTTCGTAGTAGGGTATTTTTATTGCCGCAGCCAAAATTAGAACTGTCAAAATTATTAAGGTTAGGCTACGTCGCAACATTTTAAAGAGGGTAACTTCTCGGCCCCAAAGAGTCGCTGGCAAAGTTGTAAAGGCGGCAACCCCCAGAGTAAGCGCGCCAGCTGTTTTCAAGCTCAAACGCAGCCCTAAGAATAACGCCTGCCCAATGGTCGCACCAGTTTCTTGAGTTAATTGACCCGCAAATAAGTAAACAAATAGAACGCGCGAAAAATTCAAGATAAGATTTAAAGCAATAAACAATTTTAAATCTTGCTGCAAATTAGCAAAAAATATTTTTGAACGCAAAGTCATCATCCTCATCATAATTCAAAAGCTGCCTCGGTTAAATACCAAGACAGCTTTTCTTATCTGTTTTTATAATTATTTTGTATCAAACAAGCTACTTACCGATAATTCGCCAAAAATTCTTCGAACTGCTTCGCTAAGCAAGCTAGCTACAGATAAAACTACTATTTTTTCATGTTTTTTCTCATCAGTTAAAGGGATGGTATTGGTTACTATTAGTTTCTTAATATTAGAATCTGCGACACGTGTTACCGCAGGCTCGCTTAACACCGCATGTGTACAACAGGCGTAAACTTCTAAGGCTCCAAATTTTTCTAAAGCTTTTGCCCCTTCAGTAAGAGAACCAGCTGTATCGACAATATCGTCAACGAGAATTGCCACCTTGTCTTTTACGCTACCAATTAAATTCATTACTTCAGCTACACCAGGCTCAGGACGACGTTTATCAATTATCGCAATATCACAGTTACAACCAATACGATCCGCCAAAACCCGCGCGCGGCTTACACCACCTAAATCTGGTGATACTACTACGATTTCTTTACCACCAAAATCTTGTTTTTTTAGATAGTCTGCTAAGATTGGTGCTCCAGGTAAATGATCTACCGGAATATCAAAAAAGCCTTGTATTTGTCCTGCATGCAAGTCCATAGTCACAACACGAGATGCGCCTGCTACAGTTAGCAGATTTGCTACTAATTTTGCAGAAATAGGTTCCCGACCACGAGTTTTACGATCTTGACGCGCATATGCGTAATACGGCATTATTACCGTAATATTCTTCGCTGAAGCACGTTTACAAGCATCAATCATAATTAATAATTCCATTAAATGTTCATTTACTGGATTACTAACTGATTGTAGGATAAAGACATCTCTGCCCCGTACACTCTCGTCAATCATTACTTGTGTTTCGCCATTTTTAAACTTACTAACCACAGCGTGTCCCAATTCAATTCCTAGCTTTTGTGCAACTTCTAAAGCTAATTCCGGATTGGCACTTCCCGAAAATACACACAACTTCTTTTTGTCATCCCCAAACATCCAAAAAAACCCCCATATATTTTTTTATATATTTGTATTGTACCCACAAAAAGGTATTATACTATTTTTAAGACGATACTTCAAGCCCTATCTGTCCTTAGCCCAGCCTTCAATGTTACTTTGTTTAGCTCTGGAAACCCCTAGAGCGTCACTGGGTACATTTTTAGTGATGGTAGAGCCTGCGGCCACAAAAGCATTCTCGCCCACAGTTACTGGTGCTACGAGATTAGCATTGCAACCAATAAAAGCCCCATCTTCAATGTTAGTGCGATATTTTTTCTTACCATCATAGTTAACGGTAATTGTTCCGCAACCAATATTAACTTTTTTACCGATGTCTGTATCACCAATATAGCTTAAATGTGGTAATTTACTGCCATCGCCTACCCAAGAGTTTTTCACTTCGACAAAATTGCCAATTCGCACATCATCCGCCAAACGTGTTCCGGGACGCAAGTGGACAAAAGGTCCAATATTGCAAGCTTCACCAATATGGGTATCATGAGCATAGGCATATTGGATAGTGTTCGAGTCACCCATGCACACATTATACAAGCGCACATTCGGACCAACCTGGCATTTTTCACCAATTACACAGTCACCCTCTAGCCAAGTAAAAGGATAAATAACCGTGTCGCGGCCAATTACTACTTCTGCATCAATAAAAGTGCTTTCGGGATTCATAATCGTAACCCCTTGTGACATTAAACGATCTAAAGTTCTCTCGCGCATCAATTTTTCAGCCATAGCCAGTTGTTGACGCGAATTAACACCTAAAGTACTAGTAGCATCTTTACTTTTAACGCCCAAAACTAGTTTAGCATTTTTTACCAATAAATGAATAATATCTGTCAAATAGAATTCGCCTTGAGCATTATCGCAACTTATTTGCTCGAGCATTTCAAACATTAGTGGCGCATTAATACAATAAATACCAGTATTAACTTCAGCAATTGCTAACTCTTCCGCGCTAGCATCTTTGTGCTCCACAATTTTCAATACTTTCCCATCAGCGTCACGCACAATACGTCCGTAGCCAGTAGGGTCTTGCATAACTGCAGTTAAAACTGTCGCTGCCGCATGTGTTCGTTCGTGCGTGGAAAAAAACTCTTGCAATTCTGCCGCATCTAGTAACGGTGTATCGCCACAAAGAATCATTACTGTGCCGCTGAAATCTTTAAGCGTTTCTTTTGCTTGTAAAACCGCGTGTGCTGTGCCTAGCTGTTCTCGCTGTTCTACAATCTCAGCACTTTCACCCACATAAGCTTTAACCTGTTCACCTAAATAACCAATTACTACTACATTTTTTGTCGCCCCAGCACATTCTGCGGCATTCATTACATGTTGTAGCATCGGTTTTCCCCCGACTTTATGCAACACTTTTGGCAATTCCGAATTCATTCTACTGCCTTTACCAGCAGCCAAGATAATCGAGATAAGCTCCTTCATTTATAAATCCTCCACTAAATCAATTCCACCCGATAACCAGCTTTACGCAGATTATAGATGATATTTTTGGCATGTTCTTGATCTCTAGTTTCTAAATCTATTTCTACCATCGTCTGTCCAATCGGCAAATTGCGTGCCGCGTGTTCATGATAAATATATACAATATTGGCCTTTTGTTCGGCAATATAAGTAATAAATTTTAGTAATTCGCCGGGACGGTCATTGAGGCTAGTTAAAAGTTTTACCCGCCGTCCTGCCTTGATCAAACCATTTTCAATAATCCGAGAAATAAAGTTAACATCCACATTACCGCCAGAAATTACACTACCAACATCTTCAGCATAAGGCAACAACCCGTGTAATACAGCTGTAAGTGCTGTAGCACCCGCTCCCTCGACCACCATTTTGCAACGTTCTAACATTAGTAACATCGTCGTTGCAATATCTTCATCTTTTACCACAACAATATCATCTACATATTTTTGAATTAAATCAAAAGTTATCTCTCCAGGACGCTTAACGGCAATCCCATCTGCTAAAGTGTTCGCTTCGGCAGTTTGAATAATCTTCCCAGCATTACGAGAAAGATACATACTCGGTGCCCCACTTGACTGCACGCCATAAACTTTAATTTGTGGCGCTAAAGCTTTTACAGCCACCGCAATTCCCGCCAGTAAGCCGCCACCACCAATCGGCACCGCAATGGACTTCAAATTCGGATTTTGAGCTAACATTTCTAAAGCCACGGTCCCTTGTCCGGCAATTACTTGTGGATTATCAAAGGCATGGACAAAAGTCTGTCCAGTTTGTTCTTGAATACGTCGCGCTTCGGCATTTGCTTCATCGTAATAAGTACCATGTAAAACAACTTCCGCCCCATAACCTCTAGTCGCTTCGACTTTAGATAAAGGTGCTGGTTCAGGCATTACAATTGTCGATTTAACACCAAAACGAGTTGCCCCTAAAGCAACTCCCTGCGCGTGGTTTCCTGCCGAGGCAGCAATAACCCCTTTAGCTCTTTCCGCATCCGATAAAGAGGCTATACAGTTACCTGCGCCTCTAATCTTAAACGAACCTGTTTTTTGCATATTCTCTAACTTTAAAAATACATTACAACCAGCAATTTTACTAAAAGTTGTGCTTTGATCCAAAGGCGTCTTGGTTACTACCTTCGCCAATCTTTGTTGTGCTAACTTTATATCTTCAATTGTCACTTGATCTTTCATTACATAACCCACACCTTTTCTAATTTTTATAGGGGAGCAATATCCGCAATTTTGGTATGTTCATCTACTCCATTAAGCACTAAAAATGCTAAATAATCCTTCACTAATTTCTCAACTGGTTCTTTTGTCGTTACTAAAACCCCTACTCCCACTGGCGTTGCATTAAATTCTTTGATTAAATCAATTAATCCTTGGGCCGTGCCACCAGCTTTCATAAAATCATCTATTATTAACACCTTTGCGCCAGGCGGTAACGACCGCTTAGGTAAAGACATAGTTTGCACCATCTTGGTAGAGCCACTTACATAATTAATACTCACTGTGGAACCTTCAGTAACTTTACTGCCACGCCGCGCCGTAACTAAAGGAATATCAAACGCTTTTGCCACCATTAGGGCAATTGGAATTCCCTTGGTTTCTAAAGTCATAATATAGTCAGGTTGCAAATGGTGCATCCTTGTATAAAACATTTTCGCTAAACGTTTACAGGTTTGTGGGGAAAATAAAATATCATTCATATACAAAAATCCACCAGGTAAAATTCGCTCTGGCGTTTTTAATAGTTGGGCAATTTCTAGCAATTGCTGTTGTTCCTCTTGTAAATCCCCTAATGGCAAGTAACGTACCCCGCCCCCTGCTCCTGTTACCGTCTCAATCGTCCCGAACTTGTACTCTTCAAAAGTACTTCTAATAGTTTGGATGTCCTCGCTCAAGGTAGACTTTGCTACTTTAAACTCCTCACAAAAATCCGCTAGAGAAAATAAATGTGATGGGTTATCAATAAAATTTTTAGTCAATCCGACTATTCTTTGTACCCGCTTCGCTTTACTCACAAATATCCCATCCTCTACTGTAAACTAAATATTTCTTTATTATACCACGCACAATTTATTCTCACAAGAAAAACGGGACTAAGAAACCATTGCTTTAGCAAAATCCTGCAAGTTTCATTGCTACTTTTTGCCCGCAACTAGTTACTAGTCCCTTATTTATATTTTTTCTAATTGTTCTTTTACTAACTGCCAATCACTTATTTTATCTACATCAATACCGATAGCCGCATAAGGTGATATAATCGCCTTGGCTTGGCAGCCCAATAATTTAGAAGCGCGTAATTCCACTGTACGCAGTGAGATTTTCGTAAACGCCCATTTTAGTAAAAAGCCCCAGCCAATAAGATTCGCTAGCCCCCAAACACTTTTACGCTTAGCAAAAATTTTATCTACGCCTGCCTTAGCTTGTTCTAGTGCTGCCACCTTGACCATAAACACATTCCCGCCCGTAAAGGTACCTTCTTGCAATGTTGCATAAGTACGTTTACTAGTTGGTGCAAATTCTTCAATGTTTTTTCTATTGACAATAGAATAGCAAATATCAGCAGGATTACGCACACAGCGTTCAATAAAATCTGTTAAAATTGCGCCTGTAATCAAGGGGATATCCGCAGTAAGTAATAAGACGCGCGGCCGAGTAGTTAACTGTGCAGCCCGCATAAAATTTTCATAAATATCAGCACTGCTTGATAAGATTTGCACGCGCTCTTGCTTAAGTTGTTTACACAAAAAATTTTTATCGCCCACCACATAAATTTTATCAATGCGCGGACTATCTAAAACCGCCTGAAGAACATGTTCCAGGAGCATTTTATCTTGCAACAGCAAATGGGCTTTATTTTGCACTTCCGGAAAAGCTTCTTTTAGGCTGCCTGTCATCTGCCCACCAGCAAGAATTATTGCATCTATCATTTTTGTCTGCCCACATCTATTAATTATTTTTCATACTAGCTTCTTTAATTGCCGCCAATAAGGTTTGTTCCGCATTTTCTAAATGTAAACGAGCCAATTCTTGCGCTCTTGTTACATCGCGACTGGCAATTGCATCAACTAAATCTTTATGTTCTTTTAAAGTATTATCAAGTCGACCAGGATAATTCATAGACCGAGTGCGTAAGCGTGTAAATTGATCACGCAAATTACTAATTATCCCTACCAAACGCTGATTATGACTTGATTGATATAAGGCATCATGGAATTGACTATCAGCTTCCACTATTTTATCAATATCGCCACTTTCGATTTGTTTTTCGACATTAATAAGTAGAGCTCTTAATTTAACCAGATCTTCATCCGAAATTCTTTCTGCGGTTAGACCTACAGCCAACACATCTAAAGCAATCCGGATTTCATAAACATCATTAATATCTTTTATCGAGATATCTGCCACATAGGTGCCGCGACGCGGAATCATGGCCACAAAGCCTTCTAATTCCAGCTTACGAATAGCTTCCCTAACCGGAGTACGACTTACACCCATTTCTTCGGCTAACTGAATTTCCATCAACCGCTCGCCAGGCTTGAAGATTCCATCAACAATAGCTTGACGCAAAGTATCACAAACAATTTCTCTCAAAGGTTTATAACTATCTAATTTAATGGGTAACAATTTTGCGCTCATAATTTGACATCATTTAAGTTAAGCTTAAATGATTGTCCCTTCACCTCTCTTGCATTTTTTTTATGAACAGGTACTGGTCAAATAACTATCACCCAAATGTTCCTTAGGTAATTCTTCTACAATTTTGCGAGCAATAGCCAAATTATCCACTACTGCAAAAACTGTCGGCCCACTTCCAGACATCAAGGCATAACTTGCTCCCCAATCGAGCATTGTCCTTTTTATTAGGCCAATTTCCGGATGTAAAGCAAGAGTTACACTTTCGAGATCATTGCCCATTGATGCAATAATCTCTTCTATTTTAGCAGTTTGTACAGCAGTTATCAACTGTCCAATATCTACTTTTCTAGTTACTTTTTGCAAATTAAAAGCTTGATAAACTTTTTGGGTAGACACACCAAAATTCGGTTTAAAAACAACTAGGTTCATTTTCGGTAAAGGCGCTAACGGTTGTAAAATTTCACCGCGACCAGTGGCTCTCTGTGTCCCACCTTGTACACAAAAGGCCACATCACTACCAATTTGCGTAGCCAAATTTTCTAGTTCGCGCATAGTTAAACCCGTCTGCCAAAGTCGATTTAAACCACGCAAGGTTGCCGCTGCATCCGAACTTCCCCCAGCTAAACCAGCCGCAATGGGAATTCGTTTTTGCAAAGTAATTTTAGCGCCACCTTTAAAACCAGTGTGCGCCGCTAACACTCGCGCGGCTTTTATAATTAAGTTTTCTTGAGGATCAGCCTGCAATTGCTGGTTATCGAGTTGCAAAGTTAGTTGTGAATCCCTCACAAAAGTTAGCTGATCCGCTAATTCAATACTTTGCATCAACATATCAACTTCATGATAGCCGTCTGCACGTTTTCCCAACACGCGTAACCCAAGATTAATCTTGGCCTTAGCAACTTCTATATACACAGCTTCACCTCACTATTATCATAATTTACACTCTTTTTATATTTTATCTGTTTTTATTATACATAATACTTTTGGTTTTGTAAATTTAAGTTGAAAATATTTTATTTTTTTACGGCTTCTTGTAAAGTAGCAAAGCTATTTGTTAATAAGGCAAATTCTTGCAAACTAAGTGTTTCCGCACGGCGCTTTCCATCTATCGCTGCCGTCTGCAACCAGTTTTCCACAAATTGACTATCGACGCCCATATTTTTCAAACAATTGGAGAGCATTTTGCGGCGTTGGCTAAAAGCCGCTTTTACTACGCGGAAAAATAATTTTTCACTTACTACTTCCACTATTGGTTGCGTGCGTTTTTTACAAACAACTACCGCCGATTGCACATTGGGGGCGGGCATAAAACAATTCGCGGGTACCACAAAAGCTAAACTTACTTCCGCGTGGTATTGTACGGCAATCGATAGCGCGCCATAGTCTTTACCACCCGGGCTGGCTACCATCCGTTCTGCGACTTCTTTTTGTACCATAGTCACTAACCGCTCAATCGGTAAGTCTTCTTCTAGTAATTTTAAAACAATCGGCGTTGTAATATAGTAGGGTAAATTCGCCGCTACTTTAAAACTTTGCCCTTGCATCAACGCCTTTATATCAGTCTGTAAAATATCGCCATGTATCACCTGTACTTGACCTGCGCCTTCTAGCGTTTTATCCAAAATCGGCAAGAGACGTTTATCCAGCTCTACTGCTGTTACCTTAGCACCAGCCAAAGCCAAACCCTGCGTCAAAGTACCTATACCTGGCCCAATTTCCAATACTGGTTCGTCCGGGGTAATTTCTGCGGCTTCAACAATTAGTCTAACCACCTCGGGGCTAATCAAAAAATTTTGCCCCAAGCTTTTGTTAGCCCGAATATTAAAAGTTCTAAGAATATGTTGCGTTACTTCCTTTTGGGCAATAATTGCTGGCATGCTGTTACTCCTCTTTATTTAATGTAAGTAGTGCCTGTTCAAACTCCCAGCGCGTTACTCCATAATTATTTAATCTATATACAAATTGCTTGGCATTAGCATAGCCAATCCCCAGTAATTCTCCTAGTCGATCTCGTTTGGCACTGGCTTGTGCCGTGCCTACTAATGAATTATTTAGTAGGTCTTGCTGACTAAACTCTTGTTGGGCACTCATATTTTGAGTGCGCACTTTACTCAAAGCAGTCCGAATCGCCTCTGGACTAGCCTGTTCCACACCAATATCATTATTTTTGCAAGCTTGCAACCGCGGAATAAAAGCATGTTTGGCTGCTGGAAAGCGTTCCGCTAAATATTTGCGAATACGTTCTCCCGCACCATCAGGATCGGTCAAAATAATAATGCCTCGCTTTTCATAAGCAATTTGAATTTTTTCCATAGTTCGTTTATTTAAAGCAAAACCACCTGTAATAATTACTTCTGCTTCAATCGCTTTTTTTATCGCAACAATATCTTGCTTACCTTCAGCTACAATAACTTCTTTAAGCAACTTCATCATCATCCTTTATATAAAATAGGGTTGACCAAAAGCTTAGCTTTGGTCAACCCTGCCTCTTTTAATACTCATCCAAAAGATACACTGTTACCTGTCTGCGCCCAAAACTTATCGCTTCTTGATAAGTATCAATACATAAGTCAATTTTGTGGCCTCGAATTGCACCACCAGTATCTGCCGCAATAGCGTGTCCATATCCAGGAATATATACTTGCGACCCTAGAGGAATAACTTGCGGATCAACAGCGACAACCCCACGTCGAGCAGGAATGCCCGTTGCCGTAATCCCACTACCCGAACCATCTAAGTATGGTGTGTAAGCCGTAGCTTGCATATCATACACAGCTCGATAGCGGAATGATCCCCGCGAAGTTTCTATCATATTTTTCTTACCTACCGCTACGATTTGTTCCTGCGGTTGTGCCAACACTTCTTCTGAAAGTTTTTCGCGTTTCACACTGCCATCAGCTGTTAGCGTTTCTTTGTATAAAACTTGTTTTTTCCCCAAAACCCCAGGGGTTATTACTCGTTTTTCGCCGAATTCTAAATGACTATCTGCCTGTTCACGTACTGCAAATTCCATAGTTTCTTCCACTGCATTTAGTTTTTCATTGTTACCTAACACGTGAATAGGAAGATCCACTCGTGGACGGTCGGTAAGTTTCACACTTACTACCTTGTTTGCATAATCCACTTTCATCAGTTTCAAAACTTCCGCAACTGTTGCCAAGCCCGTATTAACTACGTGCCTTTTACCTTGATTTATTACAGTTACAGGAATAGCTCGAATAACTTCGATTTTACTACCATCACGCACTTTAGGCGTGTCTAGAGCATAACCATCGTGTTCTGACAAATGCACCCCCATCTCTTGCAAGATTTTTTTTGGGTTGGTGCTTCTTGTTTCGATTTTTATATTTTTTCCATCAACTAAAACTTCTAAAGTTTTTTTGCTTGCCACAAATCCTGTCAAGACTAAAGCTACACACACTAAAACCGCCGATAATACAAAAATCCTTTGTTTTGGGTTTAATATTGTTTTTAACATTATATCACTCCTCACCAAGGCTGAAGTATTATAGCACGATTTTCAGTTTTTTGTCAAATTTAGCTGTTTACAGGCGTTTAGAGCTTGATTTTCGCGAATAAGTCGCTGATGTTCTTATTTGTGGCCTGCGCCAGGGTTTCAGTACTTTCACCACGTTCTTGGGCCACTCTTGCTAAGACTACCTGCACCATGTTCGGGATATTCCGTTTGCCCCGATAAGGCTCTGGCGCTAGATAAGGCGAATCAGTTTCCAATAAAATTCTCTCTAATGGTACAAAACGCACGACTTCTCTTAATTTATGCGCATTTTTAAAAGTTGCACTACCACCGAAAGACAAATAATAACCCATTTTCAAAAGTTCTTTGGCCATCTCCAAGGAACCTGAATAACAATGAAATACTCCTGGCACGCCCTTAGCCTCTGTTTTTATTATCTCCATAATATCCCCATGGGCATCGCGGTCGTGGACAATAATCGGCAAGTGCAATTGTTTTGCTAAATCAATATGTTCAATAAACACTCGTCTTTGTACTTCACGTGGCGAATGGTCATAGTAGTAATCCAAGCCAATTTCGCCAATTGCTACTACTTTAGGATGTTCTGCCCACTCCGCAAAGGTCTGCAAATCAGTGCTCTGCATTTTTTTAGCATCATGCGGATGAAAACCCAAGCCAGCATAAATATTATGATATTGTGTTGCATATTCTTTCGCAAGTCGCGAAGTTTCCAAGTCCGTTCCTGGATTTATTATTCCCAACAATTCTTGAGTAGCATCTTGCATAATTAATTCCCGATCTTCATCATACCAATCATTATCAAAATGCGCATGCGAATCAAATATTCTCGTCAACTTACTTCACCAAACTTCCTATTTTCATCCCTGGAACCTCAACTACCTGCAAATTGCCTTGATCATCCGAAGCAGCTAAAATCATGCCGCGCGATTCTACGCCCCGAATTTTGGCCGCTTTTAAATTAATTACCATAACTACGTGTTTGCCCACCAATTCTTCAGGTTGATAATGTAAGGCAATACCGGAAATTACCGTTCTCGTTTCATGCCCTAAATCCACTTCTAATTTTAAGAGTTTGTCGGCTTTTTTTACTTTTTCGGCGGCTAAAACTTTAGCAACCCGCAAATCACACTTAGCAAAATCATCAATGCTAAATTCTTCTTTAAGCGGTGCTAAGGGTTCAGGTAATTGTGGCGCAACTTCAGCCATTTTTTCGGCCAAATCAATGCGTGGGAAAACTGGTTGTTGTTTGTTAATTGCGGTATTAGCTGGCAAGCCACCCCAAGCAGTATCTACCAAACTAAATTCCGCTATCGACAAGCCCAATTGAGCGTAAATTTTCGGGCTAGTATGCGGAATATAAGGGCTTACTAAAATTGCCACAATCCGTAATACTTCTGCCAAATTATATAAAACCGTATTGAGACGCTCTTTTTGTGCGGGGTCTTTTGCTAATGCCCAAGGCATACTTTCATCAATATATTTATTGGCCCGACTAATTAATTGCCAAATTTCCCGCATCGCACTATTTATTTCCATATTATTCATGTTTTCTTGATAATTAATCACAGTTTGTTGCGTTAGTGCCATCAGTTCTTGATCTAAAGCATTGGGCTGTGCCGCGGGTAAAATTACAGAATTACTGAATTTTTCTATCATACCTAAGGTGCGATGCAAGAGATTACCTAAATCATTGGCCAAATCAGAATTAATGCGATTAATCAGAGCCTCGCGTGAGAAGTTGCCATCTGAACCCAAAGTAATTTCGCGCAACAAGAAGTAACGAATGCTATCGGCACCAAATTCTTCAATTAAGCCTAATGGATCAATTACATTCCCCTTAGACTTAGACATTTTATCGCCCTCAACTACTAACCAGCCATGACCATAAACTTTCTCGGGCAAGGGTAATTCTAGGGCCATTAAAATAATCGGCCAAATAATCGTATGAAAACGCATAATCTCTTTGCCAACTAAATGTAAACTAGCTGGCCAAAATTTAGCGAATTTTTCTGGATTATCTAAATAACCGGCAGCCGTAATATAGTTTGTCAAGGCATCAAACCAAACATATACTACATGTTTATTGTCCACAGGCACAGGAATACCCCAATCAAAAGTCGTGCGCGAAATACATAAATCTTCTAGGCCTTGTTTAATGAAATTAATCATTTCATTGCGCCGCGAAGCAGGTTGAATAAACTCAGGATGAGCTTCGATATGTGCCAATAACGCGTCTTGATATTTACCCATTTTAAAGAAATAGCTTTCCTCTTGCACCGTTTCCACAGGTCGCTTGCAATCAGGGCATTTTCCATCTTCTAATTGGCGCTCTAACCAAAAAGTCTCGCATGGTGTACAATATAAGCCTTCATAAGTAGATTTGTAAATATCACCTTTAGCAAAAATCTTTTCAAAAATTGCTTGCACTACCTTATAGTGGCGTTCTTCACTAGTTCTGATAAAATCATCATTTGTAATACCTAATTTTTCCCACAAAACTTTAAAATTATCAACAATCGGTGTTACATATTCTAAGGGAGTTATCCCTTTTTCTTGAGCTTTGCGTTGAATTTTTTGACCATGTTCATCCGAACCAGTTAAGAAAAATACTTCTTTACCTTGTAAGCGTTGGTAACGCGCAATAGTATCAGCAATCGTCGTACAATAAGCATGGCCGATATGCAAATTATCACTAGGATAATAAATTGGTGTTGTAATATAAAAAGGTTGTTTCGTCATCTAACTTTCGTCCTCCTCCAAATAAAAACCATTAATTTTCTTTGTTAATAAATGTATTATACACTACTTTTTTGGGGATATTAAGTTTTTTTGCAATTTGAGCGATTGCTTGCTTTTTATCTAAGCCCTGCGCTAAGTAGTTTAGCAATAACTGTTCTAAGTCAGCAGGATTGTTTTCTGTGGCAGGAGGCTCGCTCTCTAGCGCTAAGCCACTAATTTCCGCACTAGCAACAACCAAAACAAATTCACCGCGCGCACCATTTTCCGCCAACCACTGTAAGGCCTCAGAAATTCGCCCGCGGAAAATTTCTTCATGGATTTTAGTTAATTCCCGGGCTACAGCAATACGGCGATCCCCTAATTGTTCCAGTAAGGCCCGCAAAGTCTCACCCAAACGGTGTGGTGCTTCGTAAAAAATCAAAGTAGTATTGAGTTTCTCTAGTTGTTGCAACTCTTGGCGCCGATGTTTCGACGTTTTGGGCAAAAACCCGGCAAAATAAAAGGTGCGAGTCGGTAGTCCTGAGGCTACTAAAGCACTGAGAGCTGCATTGCCGCCACTAATTGTAAATACTTTAAAACCCCGTTGTACAGCTAAACTTACTAATTCTTCGCCTGGGTCGGAAATCCCTGGATAACCAGCGTCACTGACAACCACAACTTCACCGCCTTGAGCCAAGGTCGATAAAATATATTCATTTTGTCTTGCTTTATTATGCTCATGATAGCTGATTAATTTTTTCGCTACTATTTGAAAGTGATTGAGTAATTTTAAGGTATGCCTAGTATCTTCGGCACAAATCAAATCAGCCACCTTTAAAATTTCAATACCGCGGGCTGTCATTTCCGCTAAATTCCCGATTGGCGTAGCGCACATATATAAATTACCCATGACTATTTCTCCTTAATTTTCTGGTCTCTGCAAAGCATAATAGGCTTGTAACGCAGCCGTGTACTGGCCATTATCTTGATAAACCACTAACGGGGGGAGAATTTCTAAGCCCCCACTATTGGCTTGAAAAACAGCTTCTAGCAAAAAAATTTTTGCCGGGCCGCTGGCGTAAGAATGGACAAACTGTAAGCGTTTAGGCTCTAATTGATACTTTTTTAAAAAACAAAGTGTATCCGTTAAGCGTTCAGCCAAATTTACTATTGCCAAGCGACCTCGGGTTTTCAGCACCTTACTAGCGGCCACAATAAAATCCTCCAAGTCGGCTGTCAGTTCATGACAAGCACTACTAGCGGCGACATCTGTCCGTACTTTACCAGTTTGAGCGCGTCGATAAGGTGGATTGGCCACCACCACATCAAAAACACCTAGGCTTTGTAGTTGTTTGTGAACTTTTAAATCTAATTGCAAAGCTTGTACTTGTGTTTGCAAATTATTATGGTTAATACTCCGCTGCAACAAACAGACAAGACGTGGATTAATATCCACGCCTATTACTTGTTGTGCACCACGCAAGGCAACTAACAAACTAATCGCGCCTGTACCTGCACCTAATTCTAGAACTCGGGCCTGCTTTTTCAAATTCAAAAAGTTCGCCACCAAGACACTATCCATCGTATAGCAGAGCACATCTTCCGCTTGCCAAATTTGATATTCCGCGCCTAATAAATTATCTAAGCGTTCTTTACAGTTCATTTTTGACCGCTGTAACCTCCACCACTTCATCGATGCTTAAAGTTAGCACATTGTCAGCCGCCAACTCTACAGTAACTAGATGTTGTTTGCGATTTACACTTCGAACCATGCCTTCACCTAGGGGAGTTACCACTTTTTGTCCAGGGCGAGGAATGAATTCCCGACAACTCTTGCAATTTTGATTGCAATTTCCTTCGTACATATGGTTTTCATATTTCAAACAGCACATCAAACGACCACAAATACCTGAAATTTTGGCAGGATTTAAAGATAAACTTTGATCTTTAGCCATGCGAATTGATACTGGTTCAAAATCACCCAGAAAAGTAGCACAGCACAACGGCCGTCCACAACAACCTATTCCGCCAAGCATTTTTGCTTCGTCGCGCACCCCAATTTGACGTAATTCAATGCGAGTCCGAAATACCGCGGCCAAATCTTTTACTAAATCTCTAAAATCAATCCGCCCTTCAGCGGTAAAATAGAAAATTATTTTATTTACATCAAAAGTATATTCTACATCAATTAATTTCATCGGTAATTGATGAAAGATAATTTTTTCTTCACAAATGCTGAAGGCTTCTTTTTGTTTGCGACAATTTTCTTCGTAAACTTTGGCATCCGTTTCATTGGCTTTGCGAATTACCGGTTTTAAAGGCGACACCACCTCTTCTTCGCTAACCTCTTTCGGACCAATAACCACTTCACCGTATTCTACACCGCGGATAGTCTCTACTATCGCAAAGTCACCTTTGGCAATACTGGTATTTATCGGATCAAAGTAATACACCTTGCCTGCTTTTTTAAACCTTATTCCTACTACAATCGGCAAAATAACCCCTCCTGTTTTCAATCAAAATATATACATAAATCGTCTACTAGTAACTTAACACTAATATTTAAAGCCAGCATCTTCTCTTGGCGTTGCAAAAATTGAAGATAGCCGTGCAATTGCTCACCAGTAAAACTTGTTTGTAAGCTTCGTAATTCTAACTGTCTATCTATATTATACAATAATTGTCCACAACCATTTTGCAAGAGCAATAAATCGCGTAAATAAAATTGCAAAAAAGTATTTAAAAGTTGTAGTTGCTCCCGCTTACTAATTTGTTGACAATTAAGTTTATTGGCCACCAATAATAACTTTCTTTGTGCGCTAGCTGTAAGTATTTCTAAAGCTAGTTCGCGCAACTGTAAACTTTCTTCTTGCAAATAGAGGCGCGCCAACTGCGGTTTGAGTTCCGCCAGTAATACACAGGCACGTTTTTGCAGCTCAGTGCCTTCTACTAAGGCTAAACTTTGATATACTGCTTCGGAATCATTTTTTTGCAGACGCCATTGCAAGGTCCGCGATAAAATAGTTGGCAAAACTGCTTGACAGTTTTCCGTGGTAAACAAAAATAGTCTTTCGCCATCTGGCTCTTCTAGATTTTTTAACAAACTATTAGCTGCTTCTTTATTTAGCCGCTCCACATTTAAAATTATAATGACTTTTAATTTACTAATTCGCGGTGCATAAGCTAATTTCTCAAGCAATTGTTTAACCTGTTCTAGCTTTATTATGCCCGCTTTGCCAGCTGGTTGTAATATTTGCAAATCAGGATGTGCCTGCACTTTCAAACTGCGGCAACTACTACATTGCCCGCAAGCGCCTGCACTTTGCGGTTGCAAACACAAGGCATATTCTGCCAAACTTGGCAAGACTCGTTCATCTAAGCCCGCTTGACTAATATCTAAGAGCAAAGCATGGGGTCGTTGTTTAGAAGTTATAAATCTGTGTAAATACTCTTGATCTGCTCGTGACAATAATAGATCTGCTAATAACAAAACCTCACCCCATTAGGTATACATATCCACCAACATACCTTTAATTACATCTAATTTTTCCATAATTGATAATTGTTTTTCTTGCCCAATCCGTACGTCTTCCGCCAATTCTGCTAATTTGCTATCAACCTTTTTGACAACCGTGTACATTTTTTGGCGACCACGATAATCCCAACCCACACTGGATTCTAAGAGATATGCACGGTTTATCGATTCGGACATAAAATTTTTCACCAATTCACGATAGCTTTTCAATTCTGCATAAGTAGGGTTTTGACTTAACTTAGCTCCCTGCTCATTAATTTTTTCAAACAATTCTTCTAAGCGTTTTTGATAATCACCATCAGTTTTATCGACTAATTCAGTGAAAAAAGCCCCTTTGCTTTTTTCCACTTTAGTATTATTTTCACGCTCATTTAAAATAGTTGCCTGCGGTGTTGCAAATCCTTGTACCTTTAACATTAAACATCGCCCGCCTTTTTATATATACTCTTGTAGACTGTGCCAAATTGCAGCTTGTACTGCACTAATCTCTTGACTGGCATCTATTTTTTTGATTCTCGCAGGGTATAGTTCTTGTAACTGCGCAAACCCTTGGCGCACTAATTCCTTAAAACTTTCTTGTTCTAATTCCAAGCGATCTTGTGGAACGCCACGCTGTAAGCGCCGCGTTTCTAAAACTTCTCTTGACGCAGCTAACCAAAATGTTACCTGTGGTAACAAGCCTTGGGTAGCAAAATCGTTAAGTCGGAGAACCTCCGTTAAACCTAAACCTCTAGCCAGCCCCTGATATACCAAGGTTGAATCCAGAAAGCGATCACAAATAACAATTTTTCCCGCCTGTAACGCTGGTTTAATTACCTGCTGTACATGCTCTGCTCTAGCTGCCAAATACAACAACAATTCCCCCCGCGCGCTTATCTGCAATTCCTTGTCTAAAAGTATATCGCGAATTTTTTCCGCAACTTTAGTACCTCCAGGTTCTCTTGTTATAATAAGTTCTCGTCCTTGAGTGCGCAAAGTTTCCGCCAACAACTGTACCTGCGTACTTTTACCGCACGCATCAGCCCCTTCAAAACTAATAAATAAACTTTTCATTTTTCACCTGTACTCTAACTTTCTTTTAGCACTTCTAGATACTGCAAACTAGAATCTTGACAACCAGTAACTGCTACTCCTAATTGTACCATCTGTTGACAATACTGCAAACAGTATTTGCTTAAAATTTCCCCAGGTAAAATGCAGGCAATTCCTGGTGGATAAAAAACAATACTTTCTGCGGCTATTCTCCCCACTGCTTCTTTAAATAAAACTCGTTCGCGCGGGGCATAAAAAGCCTTGCCAAAATCAAAACCACGTTCTGGCAATTCTAGCTTAGGCAAAGTGCTGACAGATTTTGGGGAACGTTGTGGCAAAGCACGAATAACTTGGACCAACCCCTCTAAGCGCGCCGGTTCTTCGGCATAACTAAGAAGTAGCAGTACATTATGAGCATCTACTAATTCTACAGCATAGCCAGCCTGACGCAACAATTGCCCAAACTCGACACCTGTATAGCCTAATCCACTCACTTTCAGCAATATTTTACTAATATCTTGACTGACCACACTCTCTCCAGCGCAATCTTGCAGTTCCAACACCGTTAACCCGGGGATAGCTTTTAGCTGCTGCCGCAGTTTATTTGCCATCTGCCAAGCTCTCTCCAGCAATTCTGCTCCTTGAGTTTGCATTAAATAGCGTGCCGCATCCAAGGAAGCCAGCAACAAATAATTAGGGCTAGTGGTCGTTAGCATACTCATCATCGCCGTAATTCTTTGATAATCAAGCCGCACAGATTTTAAATGTAACATTGAAGTTTGCGTTAAAGAACTCAAGCTTTTATGGGTACTTTGCGCCACAGCGTCCGCTCCCAAACTTAAAGCTGGAGCAGGAAATTTTTCACTAAACCCCAAATGAGCTCCATGCGCCTCATCCACCAATAATACTGCCCCATAGGCATGCGTGATTTGCGCAATTTCGACAATATCAGCACTTAAACCATAATAATTCGGACTAGTAAGCAGTACCCCTTTGATATCTGGCTCTTGCGCTAAAGCCTGTGCTACTTGCTCCGGTTTTACCTGCAAGCTAATTGCAAAATCTGCTTGATATTCGGGTTGCAAAAAGCGCACTTGATAATTAGCTAAAACCAGCGCTGCCAAAAGCGAACGATGCATATTCCTAGCAATTAACAACTTGTCTCCCGGTTGAAAACTCCCGAGCAACAAAGCTTGGAGCGCACCGCTAGTCCCATTTACAGCAAAGAAACTTTTATCGGCTCCAAAAGTTTCTGCCGCTAATTGTTGAGCTAAAGCAATACAACCCTCAGGGGCATGTAAATCATCGAGTTCTTGCATTAAAGAGACATCAATCGCCAAAGCCGCGGGGCCTAATAATTGTTGATACTCGCGGTTAAGGCAACGGCCGCCTTTATGCCCTGGCGTGTGCAAAGGATAGACATCTGCCTGCGCATAGTTTTGCATTGCTTGTAAAATCGGCATTGATTTGTTCATCTTCTTTACTATCCCTCTCTAGTCTGTACTACCAGTAACTTTTAAAATATAGTTTTCCGTATTTATTACCAAGCGAATAGTCGTGCCTTTACCTGATTCTGAAGTGATATCTAAATCACCGGTAAACAACTTGGCCCGCTCCCGCATCCCAAGCAATCCATAATGGCCGCTGGCAATTTTATCTAGTTCAAAGCCCTCGCCATTATCGATAATTCTTACCCAAATTTGCTCATTAGTATAGGTTATTTCTATGCAAGCATACGTTGCCTTAGAATGGCGTAAAACATTACTCACAGCTTCTTGGACAATTCGATAGATGCCTACCTCTAAGTGACTTGCTAACCGTACTACCCGCCCGGTAATTTTAAGCTGCAAATCTATTTCATTTTCTTTTTTAATTTTTTCTACATAATTTTTTAGAGTCGGAGTCAAACCTAAGTCATCTATGGACATTGGTCTTAAATCAAAAATAATATTGCGTACGTCCCCTAAGGTTTCACGCACCATATCAGTTAACAAACTCAATTCTTGTTTGCAACGAATCGGATCTTGATCGATCAATTTCTTGCAAAATTCTGCCTTGAAGCTAATTCCAGCAATACTTTGTGCTGGCCCATCATGAATATCTCGAGCTAAACGCAATCGTTCTTCTTCTTGACCATAAATAATATATTCACTTTGTAATTGGCGATAGCGTAAATCCTTGATTTCACCCAACATTTCTAACATTTGGTTGCCCAAATAATTCGTCACTTCTTGCAAATGATGGGCTAAGTTTGCCGCTTTTTTTATTTTATTGATATAAGCTAATTGCTTTTGTTTATTACTCTTTATTTCCTTACTTACATCCAAAGCTTGGCTCCGCAATTTCTCTACTTCTTCTTGCAAATAACTTACCTGGGCATAAGCTTGTTGCAATTTGTCTTCGGACAAATCTTCTACCGCACTACTTACTTCGGCTAAAAAGCGGCGGGCTCGCTTTTCTTCCCGCTCTTTTTCTTCTAATTTTTTTTGAATATCCGCCATGTTTTTTTGTAGCTTATGGTCGAAAATACTCACTACTTTAAATTCATTTTTTACCATTTTATTAAATTCTTCAACCTGCCAACGTCCGTTATTGACACTCATTAACACCTGTTGAATTATTTCATCTAAGGAACCTTTATTCAAAGCCACACCTCCTTTGCCATTCAATATTTAGACAAAAATACCGTCCTCTACATTGGCGCTTCCCCAATTGTAGCGGACGGCTTTTTTTGCGCCGCGTTTTGCAACGTAACTTTTAAAGTTTAGCTAATTATTATAATTTTATTCTACTTACTGTTTCTTGTAAACGGCAAGCCAAATTGGTCAGAGCCGTACTTGCAGACGCAATTTCTTCTACTGCCGCTGATTGTTCTTGAGTTGTAGAACTAATATTATGCGTATTTTTATTTACTTTATCCGCTAATTGTTTTACACCATCAACGCTTTCACTTACAGTGCCAGCCAAGCTAGATAGACCACGCATTGATTTGGTAATATGGACAAATTCTCGGTCGAGATTTTCAACCATGCCCAAAATGCCTGTAAATCTTTCACCCATATCGCCAATTACCCGCGTACCTTTGGCTACTTCTTGATTACCAGTTTGCATGATTTGCGTTGCTTGCATAGTTTCTTGTTGAATACGCTCAATAATGCCACTAATTTCTAAGGCGGCTGCTTGCGATTGTTCAGCTAATTTGCGTACTTCTTCCGCAACTACTGCAAAACCACGACCTGCTTCTCCAGCGCGAGCTGCTTCAATTGCTGCATTTAACGCCAATAGATTAGTTTGGCTAGCAATGGCACTAATTACATCGACAATTTCGCCTACTTTTTGCGAACTATCATTGAGCACGCTAATTACACGTGTGGATTCTGATACTGATTGGTTGATACTATTCATTTGCGTAGTTGCTTCCACTACCGCTGTTTGGCCTACCATTGCGGCTTGTGCGGTTTCTTTGGATTTACCTGCCAGGTTATCTACCACTTGTACTACTTCTTCGATATTTTCAATCATACCATCCACAGTAGCTACAGAGGCATCAAAGCTATTAAGTTGTTGACGATTTAAATCAGCCACACTTACACTAGCTTCGGCAATCCGCATTGCCGCACCCGCAGAATGTTCGGCATTAGCACTTAATTCTTCACTAGATGCAGCCACTAATTCTGAGGCTTCGGAGATATTTTGCACGATATCTACAAGATTTTTTTCCATTACATTCATCGCTGTAAGTAGTTCGCCAATTTCGTCCGAACGATTATTGGCAATTGCCGCGCCACTTAAATCTCCGGCCGCAACCGAATTTGCTCTTTCCACCACAACTGCCAAAGGCTTAGTAATATTACGTGCTGTATAAACACCTGCAGCTGCCGCAGCTACTATTCCTAGTAACATTATCAACAAATAAGTTTTTTCAATGCCTCTTACTTTTTCATTGTTTTGCGTTACCCGCAGTTGCATACGGTCAATCAAAAAGGCACTTACTTCCGTAGTCAAAGCCGTAGTGGTCGCATATGTTTTTTCGTTAGCACGATAATATGCTTGTGCTGGTGCAACCTGTCCTTGTTGAATCATTTGCATTATTTTTGCCGAAACTTCTTCATCTTTACGAATTTCCGAAGTTAATTTTTTTACATATTCCTTACCTTCGGGAGTAATCATCTTTTTACCTAAACTTGCCAACAAATCGTTAGCTTTTTTGGTATTAGCTTGATAAGCTTCCAAAGAAGCTTTATTCCCCGTAAAAGTATAGTCTTGAATTAGCATTTGTTGTTTTTCGGCAACCATCGCTAAGTCCTTAATTTCAAATACCAATGGTGCACTTCTAAGTACTAAACCTTGGTAAGAAACTTCAATATCATTCATCCCTTTTTGTGCATAAAAACTTAAACTAACAAAAATTGCAATAATTAATCCAAAACCTAATAAAATTCTTTTGGTTATTGTTAATTTCAAATCTCTCTCCCCCTAATCTCTTTTACTCTTAAAACTCCCCCCACTACCTAAAACTAGTTCACCTCCTATAATTTTAGATTACCCAAATATAAGCCTAGTTAATAAGTGCTGGTATATCTTGCTAGTAACGTTTTTCCATAAAATTTTAGAGTTAACTAAACTTCAATATTTAATACAAAATAAAATATCTTAGTATACAGTTATAGTTCGACAAAAACTGAGAAATTCCTCTTAAACTGCTAAAGAATTATCTAAATTCCTCATAATTATCTAAAAATAGTTATTGTGCCTCGTAACTTCAGAGCTTATTCGTCGCACTGACAAACACATATAAAATTATATCGCCATTTTTTTCTAATTTATTCAGTATAATTTAGCCTTTTTGTCTAAAAATTTGTGATAAATATTGCATTTCCAGCCTTGCCAAAGCTTTTTTATTGCATATTATTGCATGTTTATTAATTGTTCTGCCCCTAATAATAAGCGAAAAGTTGGACTAGAAATTAATTTTTCATCCATTATCAAAACTTTAGCAGTGCGCACTGCTTTGATATTCTCATAACCTGGGCGAGCTATAATAACTTCTTTGCTTACCTTAGCATTCATTATGCCTTTTTGAGCAATATAAATATCAATTTTATCGGCCTGTAACATTAATTCTTCTAAATCAAAACTGGCAATACTTGTACCCTTGTCAACCACGGGTTTACCAATGAAAATTGGTTGATAGCCTAGTTTGGTTATTAAACCTGCAGGAATACTGTCTGGGGTTGTCGTCCGTTGGTTGCTAGTGGCCTCAAAAAACACCTTCGCTTGTTTTTGGGTATTAGCTTGCGTTAATTTGGCAAGTTGTTGCTCAAAATTCGTCAATAATTCTTGCGCTTTAACACTTTTGCCAGTTAATAAACCTAATTTTTGAATATACTCTGGGAAATCAGCATATTTCTCGGGATATAAACTTATTACTTGAATACCTGCGTTTTCTAGCGCTTTAACAAAATCGGGATAACCCCGCTTAACAAAAGGTCTAATCAAAACAACATCCGGTTCTTGCGCAATTACTCGTTCTGGATCAGCTCGATAATCAAACTTAGTTTTTTGCAATGCCGCCGGCGGATAATTTTCGCTTGTACTAACCCCAATAATTTCCGCATCTAAGCCTAAACTAAATAAGTTTTCCGTATGTGCCGAGTATAAAGAAATTATTTTTTTGGCAGGTTTTGCTAGTTTAACCAGCTTACCCGTGTCATCAGTAAATTCAATCGTAGCTTGTTTTGTTTTTTCTCCAGCTGGCTGGTTTCCGCCCTGTTGACCACAACCAACTAGCAACAAGCTCGCAACCAAGAAAAAAATAAATAATTTTTTCATTAAACCCTCCTTGGAGGAATTACCGCTAAGGCATTTTCTCCTACGGGCAAAACATCAATATTAAATACCTGTTTAATGTTTTCCACCGTCATTACTTGGTTACATTGTCCATAAGTGAAAATTTTTCCCTGACTAAACATAACCACCTGGTCTGAGTATTGTTTAACTAAATTCAAGTCATGCATTACAGATAACACGCTGAGTTCTTGCTTTTGTACTTTTTGTTTTAAGATATCTAAACACTGCAAACTGTAATACATATCCATATTAGCAAAAGATTCATCTAAAATTAATAATTTGGGTTGTTGTGCTAAGGCTTTCGCCAAAAAAATCCGTTGACGCTCCCCCCCAGAAAGTTCTGTAATCAAACGATCAGCGTACTGTAAGGTTTCTGTATCGCGCATCGCTTGATAAACAATTTCTAAATCAGTTGCAGAGTTTTTGCTCAACACGCCTGAATTATAAGGGCGTCGCCCCAATAACACTAAATCTAGACAGCTAAAAGGAAAGCGTATTTGCAAATTTTGTGCTACTGTGGAAACTGTCTGCGCCAAACTAGCTAAACTATAATTAGCTAAAGGTTTACCAAACAAACTCAATTCACCTTGAAAATCTTGCCGCTCACGTGTCAACAAGCGCAAAAACGTCGTTTTTCCGGAGCCATTAGGCCCGATAATACTCGCAAATATTCCGGGTGGCAAAGAGAACTCCACTTGTTGCAAAATCTGTTGTTGTCGATATGAAAATTTTATATTTTTCGCCTGTATCATCTGCTTAATCCGCCATTTGCTTTTTACGTAATTTAAAAATATAAAAAAAGAAAGGACCACCTAATAAAGTCGTAAGTACCCCCACTGGTAATTCCACCGCCAAAATAATTCGTGCGCCCAAATCAGCCGCCGCCAATAAACAAGCTCCGCACAAACCAGCTAAAGGTAACAAGTAACGATTGTCTGAGCCAATCGCCATTCGCAAAATATGGGGAACAATCAACCCAATAAAACCAATAATCCCACTAACCGAAACACATAAGGCCGTAATTAGGGAGGCGGCCACTAAAAAGCCGTAACGCACTTTAGTCACACTTACGCCTAAATTTCGTGCTTCTTGGTCACCTAAAGAAAGGATATTTAAATAATCTGCACAAAGAATACAACCAATACTGATTAATATCAACCAAGGCGCAATTAGCACAACCTGTTCCCAGGTGCGGGCAGCTAAAGAGCCGATCAGCCAATTGACAATCGCGGCGACCTGTTCGCCCGCCATACTTTTTATAAAACTAATCCCTGCCGAAAGTACCGAACTTATAATAATGCCGCAAATAATCAAGTTATTTGCGGTTGCATAGCCATCTACTTTTGCTAGATATAATACAACCAGCAAAGACCCCATTGCCCCCAAAAAGGCAAATAATGATATCGAAATATCTAAATTGAAAAACATGCCAATGAACAAGGCAATACTAGCACCAAAGGCTGCTCCAGGTGATACTCCCATGGTAAAAGAGTCCGCAAGGGGATTCATTAATACTGCTTGGAAAATAACGCCTGCAATCGCCAAGCCCATACCTACTAAAATGCCTGTGATAATTCTTGGTAAACGAATATTCCAAACAATACTTACCGTAGATTTTTTTATTTCTTCTAAAGCGGCAGTTTGACCACTGAGTTTGGCAAAAATAATTTGCCAAACTTCAGCGATTTGAATATCTGCTTTCCCAGAAATTGTCGAACAAATGCCCACAACTCCCAAAATTATTACCAGTATTATTGCCCCAAGCCAGACCCGTTTTTTCTGCTTATCTAGTAAGGTTTGTAATACTTTTTTCTCTTCCATAATAAACCTTATATCTTATTTATTTTATTTTTACGCGCTAAAATGGTAGACAAATAATTAACCTCTGACGCACTTACGGATTTTAAATCGCGTACAATTTGCTCATCAGGACGGCCACACTTAGTAACCATAATCGAGTGCTCCAAAAAGCCATGTTGCTCTAGCTTCGCCACTAATTGTTCATAATTACGTGAACACTTCATAATTACCAAATTACTAGAAGTTTCCATAATTTTATCAATTTTATCTTCACTTGCAGTCGCGGGAACTACGCTCAATACTTCCTCGCCTTCTACTACCGGAAAACCTACATAACTAGCAATACCCAAGAAAGCTGGAATGCCAGGTACTGTTTCAATTGGGAACCCAGCTTCTTTAAGAGCATGAAATACATATATATAAGTGCTGAAAAACATTGGGTCGCCTAAAGTTAAAAACACAACATTTTTGCCTTGTTCTAATAAAGAACCAATAATCCGACGGTTATCTTCCCAGGCCTCGTCTAAGACATCACCTTCAAAAACCATCGGGAAAACCATATCTATTATTTCCACATCCGCTTTTAAATGTGGTTTTGCAATTGCTAAGGCCGTACTATCTACGGTTTTTTCACTGCGTGGTGCAATTAAAACATCTGCTTTTTGCATTACTTTTACTGCTTTTACCGTCAATAAATCTGGGTCTCCTGGCCCTACACCAATTCCATAAAACATACCTGTCATACTCATTAACTAAAAACCCTCCTAAAACAATGTTTTTTATTTTCCCTCTAACTAGCGGCGGTAAACAAGTCCCATAACTACCTAATTTCCTTACTTAATCGCCAAAATAATTAAGGAGCTAGCCCTATTCGAGGTAGCCCCTCTACAAACAAATTTTTACTACTTATCTTACGTACTATTGAATTTTATGTGATATTACCGCTATTGTCAAGAGGCTAGGCCGCGCGGAAGTTTCCGCCCGCGACTCTACCGTTAATTTATTTCTAGTTGCTGCATAAAATAAAGAGGAACTGCCGCCATTTCAACTTGCAGTCCCTTCAATATGTACTTATATAATGTTTTTATTGCCTTTTAACCCACGTCTAATAGCCAGCATTTTTTTTAATTCATTAAACTGCTTATCTCGCTAGGGCAAAACATTTTTCTTGGCTACTAGAGCGCATTTTTTATTATTCATAATAATTTTTAATAAATATGTATTTTTTCCCGTAACCCTAGTTAAACTTTTGAAAGCAAAGCTTAACTAGGGTTGCCTATCCTATTTTTCTAATTGAAAAGAGCTAACTTGAGTTTGTAAAGCAACTGTCAACTGTTGCAGTTGTGCACTTAAATTTTCTAGACTTTCAATCGTTTGGTTTTGAGCTGCAATTTCACCCACAATTTCCTCCGTTTCAGCTTTTACCGTGCCCGCAGTTTGCACCAATAGATTATTCGTTTCTACAAAAGCCATATTGCCAGCTGTTACCGCTTTAATTTTACCCGTAAGTAAGTCCATTTCTTGTTTTATTGCCCCCGCCTCTTGCTTAAGTGAAGCAAAATTAGAACTAGCTACATTAACCGCCTGCACATTTAACAATACTTCCTGGCGTCCACTGTCCATACTTATGCGTGCTTGTTCAGTTTGCTGACTTACCGTACCTAAAATTTGCCGCACTTCTTGGGTCGCCTGCCGCGCTTGCTCGGCCAAAGCTCGCACTTCCCGCGCCACCACGGCAAAACCACGACCTGCCTCTCCCGCTCTAGCCGCTTCAATTGCGGCATTAAGCGCTAATAAGTTCGTTTGTTCGGCAATTACACTGATGTTTGTAATGATATTATCAATCAAGCGCGAACTAGCACTTAACTGTTGCACGATTTGGGTTGTCCCTTCCACCTGTTGCGCCATCTGTGTTGCTTGCGTCGCGGCCGCGATTAATTTTTCACTACCTTGAGTAGCCAACTCATCTACCTTGGCCACTTTCATTAATAAGCTATCGCTATAATCTACTACCTGATTAGCATTAGCCGTAATTTCTCTAATACTCACTAAAGCCGCCTTGGTTTCTCGCTCTTGAATACTGCCCGCTTGCGTCACAGCTTGACTACTGAGTGTGATTTTTTGTGCCCTATCCACTGTTGCTGCCGTAATTTGATTAAGTTCTCCCGCCGCCAAATACAAATCTTGTCCATTTAGATCTATTTGTTGCACTAAAGTTTGTAAGTTATGGCTCATTTTATTTAAGGCTAACGCTAAAGCCGTCAGCATATCATTGCCACGTACTGGCGCTTGGACTGCTAAATTACCATCAGCCACCTGATCAGCCACCGCCACTAATTCTTGCAAATAATTATTAATGCCTGCGACCAACCGCCAAATACTAGCTGAAGCCAACAGCCAAACCACAATTAACGCTCCCACTAGCACCAATTGCGAACGTACGTAAAGTTTTTCGCCGCTTTCTACGGCTTGTATCGCCCCTTGGAGTTTGGCTTCAACCATTTTCTCACTAGTTTGCATAATTGAGCTTAAAATAGCTTGCATCTCGCCAATAAGCATTGCCTGAGCTTCTGATTTATTTTTTAATTCCACTACATAAAGCTCTTGTTGTTTCGCTTGATACCGCTGCCATTGATTTTTAATTAAGGCCGTTTGTTCTTGTTCTTTAAGATCCGCAGTTAATTTCAGGTTTTGCTCTAGCAATTGATTAACCTGCTGATCTATTTTTAATAAAGTTTTTTTGATATTTTCACGGTCAGCGGGGTAGATAGTTTGCAAGTACAAATATTGATAACTGCGATATTCTAACACTAAGGCCTTAGCTTGACTTATTTGGGCAACCTCAGGCAACCAAGTTCGCCCGAGCAAATAGTTGCTATGATTAACATTCGCCAAACTGCTCATTCCATACAGGTTTACACAGCTTAAAATTATAAATACCACGGCAAATAAAAACTGCAAGCGAAATTTAATTGATTTTTTCTCTAAGGCTCGAATCCACAAATCAGCAATACTGGCAATTTTTTTCAAGCCTCTCGCTAGCAGTACTAAAAACTTATGCTTTAAAAATTTTCCGATTTTTATTTCGCTGGTGAATAATTTTCTAGTTTGTTTGTTCATCTTGCCCCTCTATCTAGCCACCTAGCTATTTATATTTTCTTATTTTTCTTTGTACAAGTTAATAATAAAATATAATCACTCTACTTACAATGGCTATATAAGAGGTTTTACGCAAATTTAACATAGTCTTAACAACAACTATTTTACTCAAAAATTCTTTTTGTAAAAATTCCACTTTTACCTACAAATTTTTTCCATACTATAGCAAAAATGCTTTTAACCCTCTTAACAAGTTGCCGTGGCTTTTTATATAAATAGCTCACTCTATAGGGAATATTTGCTAATTGTCATTTTAATACGAACAACTAATTAAAACTCTTATTCATTCATAACTATTGCAATTTATCAAAAATTCAATTGCAAACTGATAATATCCAGCTCAATAACCTTGGCTCTTTTGTGCGAAAAAATTCTGTCTAACCCAGTATTTCTATAAACAAAAAGAGCATGCGCTTGAAAAGTCCTAACTGCTAAAATTGTAACACCTAGCAGCTGAAGACTTTTAAACCATGCTCTTAATATTTATTATTTATCTATTTACTCTGGCAAACCAAGCCTGTTAGCCAATAACTTCTAAGCCACCCATATATGGAACTAGTGCTTTCGGAATGCGTACACTACCATCAGCTTGTTGATTATTTTCCAAAATCGCTGAAACAGTCCGCCCAATCGCCAATCCAGAACCATTTAAAGTATGTAGATATTCCGCCTTTTCTTTTATCGAGCGACGGAATTTAATATCTGCGCGCCGTGCTTGGAAATCTTCAAAATTGGAACAAGAAGAAATTTCCCGATAGCAATTCGCACTTGGTAACCATACTTCTAAATCATAGGTTTTCGCTGAAGAAAAGCCCATATCTCCACTACAAAGTAACATTACCCGATAAGGTAATTCTAACAACTGTAAAATTCTTTCCGCATTTTGCGTAAGTTTTTCTAACTCTTCATAGGAATTATCGGGATGCGCAAATTTAACTAATTCTACTTTGTTAAATTGATGTTGGCGAATCAAGCCGCGGGTATCGCGACCTGCGGAACCGGCCTCAGCTCTAAAGCAAGCACTATAAGCTGTATAACACAGCGGTAATTGTTCTGCCGCCAAAATCTCGCCCCGATGATAGTTGGTAACTGGCACTTCCGCCGTCGGAATTAAATAATATTCTAAGCCTTCTAATTTAAACATATCTTCGGCAAACTTAGGTAACTGTCCTGTCCCATACATACTGTCTTTATTTACAATGTAAGGTGGCAATAATTCTGTATAGCCATGTTGCATGGTATGCACATCGAGCATAAAGTTTATTACGGCCCGCTCTAATTTAGCGCCTAAGCCTTTATAAAACACAAACCGTGCTCCAGAAACTTTGCCAGCTCGTTCAAAATCTAAAATACCTAGCTGTTCACCAATTTCCCAATGTGGTTTAGCTGGAAACTCAAATTCTCTGGGTGTCCCTTGGGCCCTAACTTGTTGGTTGTCATGCTCATCTTTTCCAACTGGTACACTGCCGTGAGGAATGTTGGGGATGCTATACATAATCTCTTTCAGTTGCGCCTCTACTGCTCTTAAATCCGCTTCGATTGTAGCAATTTCATCGCCTACATTACGCATTGCTAAAATTTGTTCACTAGCATCTTCGCCATTACGCTTCATTTTGCTAATATCTTGTGAAACTTGGTTACGTTTACTTTTGAGGTTTTCTACCTCAAGTAAGAGTCGCCGGCGGTCTTGTTCTAACTGCGAAAAATTTTCTAAACTCAAGCTATTGTTTCTTGCTTTTAGTGCCTCTTGCACACAGTCTAAGTTTTCACGCACAAATTTAATATCTAACATCTGTAAAGCCCCCTAAAATTTATCTCTCACTAAAATTGCAAATTATTCATAACACCCATTTTATCAATATTTACCAAATATATCAACCAAAAATAGCTACTTTGCATTTTTTTTGCACCAAACCACTACAATTCTGCGTCAAGTAGCATTTTTTCGCTTTAGTAAATGTTTTTTGTTAACATTTATTGACAATAATTGCACAATATTATATAATCCCCTTAGGAAAATAAATACTGACAAATAGGTGCCTAGTAAGGCTTAATAGGGAAATTAGTGCAATGCTAATGCGGTCCCGCCACTGTAAGGAAGTAGTTAGTCATTTGGGTTGTGACCTAACTTCTTCTGAGCCAGGATATCTGCCTATTTAAAAATCACCGTATACCCTACGAGCGATGGGGTGGAGATATGTGCCAATTGAGTTTTCGAACTTTGTTGTTATATACCTTTTCGCTTATGAAAAGGTTTTTTTATTTTAAAAACCACCTACGCAAAGTATCTGTTTTCCATTCTTAAAGTCTCCTACCAAAAACCAAAAGCAGCTTTGCTCCTGGGAAGGCAAAGCTGCTTTTGGTTTTTTCTTATTGCTAAAAAATATCCGCCTACTCATCTTAATAAAACTGTAATTTGCTTCGATTAACTAGTAAGGTAAAAAATTAAAAAATAATGGCTCTATGCTAAAATAAATGAGGTATTGCGATGGATAACTTTACGCGCTTTCTAATTGAACTCTTACCTAAACCAGAAATCGAAGAAAAAGAAGATTTCCTAATCCTCCGTTTTATTGCTAAAAAAAGTATTCCTGAAAAATTAAAAAGTTATGCGCCACCCAATTTCCCAGAATTATATTTCAATTTTATGCATGAATTCACGAAATTCACACAGTATAAAACTATGAATTCCCTCGTTGGTAAAAATATCGTGGTCTTGGCCGGAGCCTTTAATTCTGGTAAAACTAGCTTTCTTAACCAGCTTTTGCAAACCAATCTCTTGCCACATTCCACAACCGCTAATGCCACTATTCCCACCTACATACTCCAAGGCCAGGAATCTTATTTAGCAATTGGAATTTTCGGCAATAGCATTACACTTGCCCCTACCGAGTTCGAAACAATCCGCGCAACCCTCCAAGATAATTATCAAAAAAATATTCAGCAATTACTTTGTCACACTATTATCAGCACTCCTAAACAACCTTTTGAGCACCTAGCTTTTCTTGATACTCCTGGCTATGCCTTACCGAATAATCCTAACTTTACAGAAAATACCGATAGCCAAAAAACTTTAGCGCAGTTAAATTCTGCCGATATTGTGCTTTGGTTTGTAGAAGCTCACGAGCAAGGAATTTCCCGTTCCGACCTGCTCTTGCTGAAAAACTTGCGGCCCCAAAGTAAGTTGATGATTTTAGTTAATAAAAGTGATAGCGTGGCTTTAGAGAAGCTTCTAAAAATTAAAGCTACTATTGCCGATAAACTCGCCCAAGAAAATATTGACCATATTGGTATTTTGGCTGTTTCGAGCTTTAAACCACAGGCTTTCGAAAATGCTCAGCTCCTAAAACAATTACAACGTTTGAATAAATACCAATATCAACAATCTTTTAATGATAATTTCTTGGCCTTTTTTTCCGCCTGCCTTAATTTTTATCAAACGCAACAAGCCTCTTTGCGCAAAAAAATCCAAAAATTAAAATATATCCTCCGCCTCAGCCAAGATTTAACTGTCCAACAAGAACTCCAAGCGCTCATTGCCGAAAAAGAAAATTTACTCTTGGCAATTATTAACCAACAAACTTACTGCACGAAATTACAAAAAGTTTTCTTTCAGCGTTTACGAATTGCCGCTATCAGTTTCGGCTTATACTTACCAGAATTAAGCAACTTAGATCCCGTCCAAACTAAACTTAGCCAAGATATTCTCAACATTTTACAAGAATATAAACGCCTAACCCCAGCGCAAACGGACACGAATAGTGCTGAATTTAAACAGCTTTTGCAAGAAAATCTCGCTAATATTTATAATAAATTTGCCACGCAGCATTTAGGCAATAGTCTCTATGTTCATTATCTCTTTGAAGAGCTGTTTATCAAGCGCCCCATTGCTGTAAACTATCTTGATCAACAACTACGTCTTGGTAATTTTTCTGAATATGCAAAGGAATTTTCTGGTCTAGTCCGGAAAGTTTTTCGAGGTACTAATGATGAATTATAATAATCTGCACTTAGCTCTTACGAATAGCAAAAATATTATTTTTGCATTTGATTCGCATCCCCTAACTCAGGCTAGCCCCTTAGAAAAATCTTCATATTTGACTTTTTTAGCCTCCCTAGCAATTTATACTGATGGTTTTAGCAAGGAAAAGTTGTCCTTTTTGCAACGCCTGCTCAAACCCCTACAGTTAAAAGAAGACTTAGCTTTTTTTCTCCAAGCAGCCAAAAATATTAATTTAAAAGATGTTTCCACTTTTTTAGATTGCTTCAAACACCAACCTTTAGCGGATAATTTTTTAGTAGATGCTCTACTATTATTATTTTGCAACCGTAAACCCCTTGCCGAAAACTTTATCTATATTGCTGAGTTCGCCGAGCTTTTAGAAATCTCTTTGTTAAAAATGGAACAAATGCTCCTACTAGTGCAGGCAATAGTCCAACAGGATAATGATCTATATCAACAATTTTTAAACACCCGTACCAATATTGCCGAAGAAAATTTTCTCTACTACAGTAAAAATTTTGTTCAAGGAATTAGTGTCCATAACGCCACACAACTTAGAGTCCTTGGCAACTTCCCGTTAAACACTACTACTACCTACACTAGTGCTGATGTCCATTTTGTCCAAGCAAATCTTAGTTTTGCCGAAAACTGCAAACTGATTTTTGAGGATGCTACCCGTGTTCGTTTTGAAGACTGCACCTTTAGCAACGGTCGCAATCTTGATTTGATAAATTGTCAACAAATCGAATTCAACAACTGCACTTTTCAAAATTTTTCCAATCGTACTCTTTTTATTGATACTGCCCAAGAAGTCACCCTTACAAATTGTCATTTTGAAAACAGCACCAATAATGCCCGTAGCACAATTATCGCTGGTACCGTATATTTGAAAAATTGTCTCAAGAGCCAGATTACAGCTTGCACTTTTGTTAATTGCCAAGCGAAAGGTTTAAATAGCTATACGCCTTCTTTTGGCGCCGCTATCTATGCACAAACCGTAGCCCCTGCCGAAATAAGCATAAAAAACTGCCAATTCACTAATTGTTTTAGTGATACTGGCAGTATTGTCCAAATTTCTGGTTATCTCGGTAATATTAGTTATGATAATCTTGACTTTCAAAACTGCAACGGCGAACTTGTCCTCGATTAAGCTTGGCTCGCCTTAAACATCTGCCGTTCTTTAAAATACACAGGCTCTAAGGCCAAATCTCTTACCCAAGTATCCGCCAAACAAATTCTGCGCCCCACTTCCGCTTGCGCGTGTGCATCCGAACCCAATGTTACATAACGGCCACCCAAATCATAGTACAACTTATAGAGCGGTTGCAAGCTTGCTCTAGCTAATGGCTCATCCAAACGTCTAGTGTTAAGTTCTAGGGCTTTGCCATCTGCAATCAATTGTGCGAAGATTGCTGCCCATAATTCCCGATGCACTGCTAACTCTAAGTTAGTATCTTCATAAGGTGCATAGCGACAAATATAATCAATATGTCCCAAAGTATCATAGTTTTTAAACTGTTGCACACAAGCCAACATATCTTCTAGATAACGTTGGTAGCTTTGCTGTTTGCTAAAACCTTCATAAAACCTCTCCATGTATACATCGATTTGCTTGGCCACATGAATGGAGCCAATTACCATATCAAAATTACCCTGCTTAAGCACGGCTTCATTTTCTTGATGACAGGTAGTTTGTAAACCTAGTTCTATCCCTAATAGCACCTGCTCGTTTCGATAAGCATTTCCGCTTTTAAAATATTCCGCAATATCAAAAACAAAAGCCAAAGGATTAGTCGGATAGTGCAAGTCCATATGTTCAGTTATAATTATCCCAATGTTTTTTTGTTTTGCCACGGCACAAGCCTCTTCTAAGCGTAGCCTGGAGTCGCAAGAAAAATCACAATGAATGTGTGTATCAAATATCACCAATCTCACCTCTTAAGCCTTATCATAGCATATAGCCTCTAATTTTTCTAGATTTATAAAAAAATATCGAAAACGCCAGACAATTCAATTTGCCTGGCGTTTTTATCATAGTTTTAACTATTGAAAATATTTAGCTAGTTGTGAAATACACAATAGTTCAGCTTACTTAGGAACAACAGCTGAACTGCTACTTGTATACATCAACAAATTCATCTAGGGGCCGGCCTGGTGCCACCATCGGTTCTACCATATCACCACAGGCAATGCAAGCTTCAATCAGCACCGCTTTCGATGACTGCACTGCTTGTTGTAAAGCTTGTTGAAATTCAGCCGGGCTATTTGCTTGATAAGCCACAGCACCGCAACTTTGTGCAAAACCCACAAAATCAAACCCTTTACCTAAGATAGTTGACGAATAACGTTTCTCAAAAAACAAATGTTGCCATTGCCGCACCATACCCAAGCAATAATTATTAATTACAATGCTAATTAGCGGTAATCCTTCACGCACTGCGGTATGTAATTCCATCCCAGTCATTTTAAAACCACCATCACCAGAAATACTCACAATCCGCGCCTGCTTATTACCAAAACTCGCACCCACACTAGCTGGCACAGCAAAACCCATTGTTCCACAACCTCCAGAGGTCAGATGGGTACGCGGTTTTCTAATTTGCAAATGTTGTGCTGCCCACATTTGATTTTGGCCCACATCAGTCACATATACCACATCTTGATCAGCAAATTGTGCATTTAAACTTTCCATAATCACCTGTGCTGTTAGGCAATTACTTGTATGCGCGGTAACTGTTGTTGCTTGCCAATTATTAATTGCTTGGCGCCAAGGCTCTATCTCTAATTTAGTCCAAACCAACTTTAATAATAGCGGTAAACTTTCTTGTAAACTACCTAAAACCCCGATATCTGCGCCAATATTTTTATCTAACTCGGAATTATCTATATCAAATTGAATAATTCTTTTATCTTTAGCATAGATTTCCTTATTTCCCGTCACCCGATCACTAAAGCGACTGCCAATTACAACAATCACATCGGCCTGTGAAATAGCTAAATTAGCTGCCTTATGCCCGTGCATTCCTGTCAAACCGAGATAATTCTTATAGGTGCAGTCTACTGCGCCTAACCCCATTAAAGTACTTACCACTGGAATTTGTGTGGTTTGAATAAATTCGGCTAATAGGTCGCTCACGTTAGCCTTTATTACCCCACCGCCAGCTACTAATACAGGGCGCTTCGCTTGCATGATTACACCTTGTACCTCTTGTAAAACACTCATGCCGCCCAAATCATTCAAAACAGCCTTCTCAACCGGTAATTCTTGAATTGGCAAAAGCTTAGCCTCATCCCAATCTAACAAAGCATTTTGAATGCTACTAGGTACATCAATCAATACTGGACCTGGACGACCCGCCTTGGCTAAAGCAAAAGCATATTTTAAAGTTGGAACTAATTCTTCCACCGTTTCAATCATTGTATTATATTTAGTTATCGCCATACTCACGCTAACAATGTCTACCTCTTGAAAAGCATCCCTACCAATTAAGTTTTGAGCCACCTGTCCGGTAATTGCAACTACTGGCACTGAATCTAAGTAAGCCGTAGCTAAGCCAGTAACCAAATTAGTCGCACCTGGACCAGCAGTAGCAATACAAACGCCGACTTTGCCACTAGCTCTAGCATAACCATCAGCCGCATGGGCTGCGCCTTGTTCATGTACTGCTAAAATATTTTTAAAGGGCGCATCATACAAAGCATTATATAAGGGAATTACTGAACCACCAGGGTAACCAAAAACAACATCTACCCCTTCTTGGGCTAACACTCTTACTATCGCTTGTGCACCTGTAATTTTTTCCATCTTTTCCCCCTAAATAGCCATCACTAGTGAATTAAGTCCCGCTGTGCTATCTACACTTTCCACCTCGATTTGTTTTTCCAACAATCTAACCAGTTGCTCGGGAACATTAATACAATCTAATTTAGCATTAATATCTAGGTATTTTTCATCCATAGATAACGACATTACTAGATTTTCAACCTTTAAGCCTTGCCGACTAATTATCCGCAATACCCTCGGCAATGAAGTTTGTTGATTTTTAACTTTTATACTTAACACGTTTTTCATAATATTTCCTCCTAACTTTTAGTTAATTTTGGCAAACAAAAAAGCCCCTATGCAACTGCGGCCAGTTACATAGGGGCACAAATACAAGTTGTGCGGTACCACCCTAATTTATCACTCAACGCTAATCCAACAATTAGCTCCCAGATAACGTCTGGGTTACGCACTAAATTACTCCTCTTTCGAGTTTCACCAATGAACTCATGGGTGATTTAATCTATTCAGCATAGTACTAACTCGCAGCAACCGTTAGCTCTCTGAAACCATGTTCCCCAAATATTTATTCCCAATCATCGTCTTTTTTGTTTGTTTATTAAATTAGCTAGATTATACACAAAGGTATGCACTCTTGTCAACATTTTTTTATTTTTTTCTTTGTTTTTTCTTTATGTTATGTTTTTGTGTTTCCCCAGTGTACTTTGCCTGTTTTTGTCGAGAAAATACGGACAAAAAACAAAATAGAGCCAAATTCCTTTTTTCCGCTCAAGGAATTCGCTCTATTTTGCCACCATACCTACACCATCTTTACCACTACCACCAAAATAATTTTACTATATTCAATTTTATTTGTCAACCTCGTGTAAGAGCATTACCTGCTATTGATAGAATTTTTCTTGAACCTCGCCTTTTTCGATTTCAGCAATACAATCAGCCAAAAAATCAATCTCTGATTTTAAAATTGTCAACTGCGCATTTAAAGCCCGTGCTTCCTCAACACTACAGCCTTGTTCGTTAGCTCTCAAGGCAAGAGCTTTCATTTCCAGCAATATTTTCTCAATTTGTTCTAACAAACTGCAGATTTCTTGTATTCGCTCCATTTTTAAGCCTCTTTTGTTCTTTATTGCCCTGCTTTTATTCTTGCACCCCGATTACCAACTTGTATACGGATGTTCTGCTAAATAAGAGTTTAAATAGCGATAGTCTGACGAAACTTCTGCCCCTAACCATTCGGGCCGATAAAAGTCTTGATCTGGGGCTTGCAACTCGATTTCTGCTACCAATAGCCCTGCGTTAGCCCCCAAAAATTCATCGACTTCCCAAATACAACCTCGAAGGGTTTGTGTATATCTTATTTTTTCAATTACTTGTCCCGCAAAATTTTCCAGCATTTCTTGAGCATCGCTTGGGGGTATCGGATATTCGTATTCTAGACGACTAATCAAATCCGCCCCTCTCAAGCCTTTGACACTCAAGTAAGCTTGGGTACCATTTAATCGAACTCTAACACTGGCTTTCTCTTTTGCATTCGTCAAATAACCTTGAATTAATTTTTCACCTTTCACTTGGGGTTGCCAAAGATTTTTTTTTACTAAAAATTTCCGTTCAATTTCTAGTGCCATATTCTAACCACCCTTATTTTTTATCAACACCATAGCCATCTTTAAACTTGTTTAGCATCGAAATTGTTTTACCCAAATAGTTATTGGCCTCCTTACTGTAACTAGCCATTGTGGAAATATCACCCGCTGTAAGCTTCCCAGCTTGCAACATCTGGGCGCCTGCTTTCGAAGCAACTGCTAAAGCATTTGCCGATAAACTAATATCTTTTTTCATATTATCAAAGTCCTCTAAAGGCTTTTCTTTTAACCATTTTGGCGTTGGTGCTGTAGCTACCAACTCAGAAACTTCTTTAGCGGCTACAGAGATTGCATTTAATTTTGCTACCCCTTCATCAAAAGTAATGCCCCCTAAAGCAATGTTTTGCCAAATATTTTTCCATTCCAATGTAAGATTTTCTAGAACAGCAATATTTTTAGTGATTTTTCCAGTTACCTCTTGCATTTCTGCCCGTTTTTGTTCTGGCGATGGTCCAGAGCAACTTACAAAAATTATACTAATTAGTGCTAATAAGACTGTGGCGATAGCAATACGCCACTTCCAAGAATTCTTTATATTTCTCATGATCATTTCCTCCTCACCAATATTGTCCTGCTACCTACGGTAGTTATAATGCCAATAAAAATCATATATTCCTATATAATATATGATTTTACTACAACAAGCTATTCTTGCCAATATGCCTTAGGCTAAAAGAGTTTAGAAACAGGTTTTTTAAGTCGATTTACCCATCTCCAAGCTAGATTTTCCACTAAAAAAACTAGTAACCTATCTAACTCTTGCATACTTTAAAAAAATAGTCTATATTTCTAATTAAAAAGGAGTTTTGTATTATGTCAGAAACAGCAATTCTTATACAAACAGCTCAAGAAAAATATAACCAAGGTTTTAACTGCGCTGAATCCGTAGCCGCTAGTTTTGCCAGTACCTACCCCAAAAAAATCTCTAGCCAACTGGTTCCTTTAGCTTCTGCCTTTGGTGGTGGCTTAGGAACTGGTTGTCTTTGTGGTGCTTTAGCCGCTAGCACTATGATTCTTAGTAACTTTATTGGGCGCAATCAACCTAGTGATGCTGATAAAACTGAAATCTATGCCTTAAGCAAAGAATTTCACGATTTATTTACTAACAAATTCTCTTCAGCCTGTTGTAAGGTCGTAAAAAACACTGCTTACGGTTCTGCTGGCCCAACTGGCAATTGTATTCAAGTAACTAGTTTGACCGCAGGCTTATTAAACGATTTTCTTCAAGCTAAAAACTTACTAAAATAATTTTCTCACTTTACCTGTTACCTACCCTAGGTAGTTTGTATCCGTGACTTAGGTCGATCTGCCTAAAACTTAACTGATTTTGCTAACTTGAATTTAATCTTAATATAATTATACTTAAACGGGGCGGTAGTTAGTGGTCTAAACTTATCACTAACTACCGTCCCAGTTTGTTGTTTAAATTGCCGAGCTTGAGTTAATTTTAAATAATCGCCTAAATCAACAACAATCACCTTTTAAATTCAGTAGATTTCTGGAAATCTTATTTTAAGTTATTGCTAAAACCTAATTAGTTATATAGAATATAGTGATGGGTATATTGATAAATTTAAACTAAAGGAATATATAATTAACTTATGAGCAAAAATAATTTAATGCCCAGTTTTCTGACTGGCACTTTAATACTTACTATTTCGGGAATTGTCGTAAAAGTAATAGGCTCCTTGAATTGGATTATCCTGTCTCGTGTTCTTGGTGGTGAAGGCATTGGCTTATATCAAATGGGTTTTCCTATTTACCTTTTAGCCTTAAGTGTTTCTTCTGCTGGCATTCCCGTAGCCATTTCGATTATTACCGCAGAGAAACTAGCCAAAAATGATTATATCGGCGCCAAGAAGGTTTTTCACACTTCCTTGTATTTTCTGTTTCTGACCGGTTTAGTGTTTTCACTCGCGCTAGTGTTTGGTGCCAAAGCTCTGGTTTCTTGGGGTTTAATCCGTGACGCTCGTGCTTATTATTCAATTATTGCTCTAGCCCCCGCTGTATTTTTCGTAACTTTTCTCTCCAGTTTTCGTGGCTATCTTCAAGGTTGGCAAACGATGACGCCTACTGCTGTTTCCGAAATTTGCGAACAACTCTTACGCGTTATTACGATGATTGCTATGGCTAATGCTCTTTTGCCCTATGGTTTAGAGTACGCCGCAGCCGGAGCGAGTTTAGGAGCTGGTGTCGGCGCTGTTGGCGGACTATTAGTGTTAATGTTTTTTTATAAAAGAATGCAAAAAGAAATGGCACTTAAACTCAATCAACAAACTACCCTCACTATTAGCGACAGCGCTCTAACTATTATTAAGCGTTTATTGCGACTGGCACTGCCCGTATCTATGTCTAGCTTAATGTTGCCGTTAGTCGCTAACATGGACTTACTTATTGTCCCCGCTCGCCTAGAAGTAGCTGGTTTCAGCGTGAGTCAAGCCACGGAGCTTTTTGGCTATTTAACCGGTATGGCTGTGCCTTTAGTAAACCTCTCCACAATCTTAACTGCTAGCTTAGCAATTAGTTTAGTGCCTTCTATCGCCAAATTAGCTGCCTTAAAAGCTAAAGAAGCGATTAGCAAGCAGGTGAATACGGCCTTTAATGTTGCGGCTTTGATTACTATTCCCTGTAGTGTCGGTCTTTTTGTCTTAGCTGAACCAATTTCCAGCTTAATTTATAACGCGCCTTTAGCCACGCCTACCATTCAAGTTATGAGTTTTGGTATTTTTATTTTGGGTGTTCATCAAGTTAGTACTGGTATTTTACAAGGCTTAGGGCATACAAGTATTCCCATGTTTAATATGATTTTAGCGGCTTTACTAAAAGTATTACTTAACTATCAATTAACCGCTCTACCTTTTTTAGGAATTAAAGGAGCCGCTTTAGCAACGGTAGTGGATATTGCTTTTGCTGCAATTTTAAATTTATTTTTCATTTATAAATATACTGGTTTTTCCCCCAATTTATGGCAGCTGGGCAAATTAAGTTTTGCTTCACTTTGTATGGGCCTTGTAGTTTACGCAACCATCTACTGGCAAATTACCACCTCCGCCAACTTAAATCTATTTTTGGCAATTTTATTTGCCATTCCCGTGTACACTTTCTTGACCCTATTATTAGGTGCTGTGGATCGTGACAGTCTCCAAAAATTACCTGTAATTGGGCCCCGCCTCACCATGATATTTCAACGTTTCATTTAAGCTATTTTCGGGGGAGATTTTATGTCCAACTTAACTTTGAAAACCTTACTCGAGGCTAAAGAATTGCGTGCGGAAAGACAACAAGTCCTCTGCCGTAAATATCAACAAACTCTCGTATCTATAACTTTAAATCTGCCTGGCAGCAATAAAAATCCGCCTGGCAGTACGGAGCTACTAAATTGGGCTACCCAACAACTACTGCAGAGTTTCTCGCACTGCTACCTAGAAACTCTGGCTTTAATTAGTGGTCCAGAATGTCTGCTTGTTTTAGCCGCTCCAGCTACGGAAGTCAAAAGCTTTGCACAAAAACTAGAAACAACTAGTGAATTTTCTCGCCTCTTGGATATTGATGTTTTTGATGCAACTTATCAGCGCCTTAGTACTCGCCCGCAAGGTCGTAATTGTTTTTTGTGCACCCGACCAGCAAGTTTATGTATTCGGGAGCAAACACATTCACTCCGCGAATTAGAAGCTTATGCCCATAACTTGTTGAAACAATTTCAAAAAGTGCCAGCAACAAAGCAGTCTTAATAATAAAAAAGAACACCACCAACAGCTGATGTTCCCCCTAAAGTTAGCTTTTTGGTCTAATTTTAGATGTGGTTCAAGTTACGTTAGTTGTGTTCTTTATAATTTTCTAAGCGACAAACTCAAAGGTTATGTACTTCCTGTTGCTCGAGTTAATTGTTTACTTATATTCTAAAGTTAGCCCTACTGTAGGTGAGACTAAATTGCCTAATTTGGCTAAAGCAATACGCGAATTTTGATCTGTACAGTGACAAGCTACTAAATCCCCAATAGCTTGTGTCGCCAAATGCTCTACGGTAGCCGCTAATAACTCTGGTTGTGGATTACGCAAATGTAAACCACCAATTACCGCTTGGATTCGTTCTTCCTGGCAAAGCCGCTTAGCTTGAGCAATAATATTACCAATCCCCGAATGTGAGCAGCCTGTTATAATTACTAACCCCTGCTCACCTTTATAAGCGATAGCCGTATCATCATAAATATAATCGGCCTGTTTAGTACCATCAGGTAAGTACTCTTCGCCTAAAGTATTTTTCCCTTCATGTTCTACTAAGCGTTCGATCTGACCTAAATATAAAAGCCGCTCATTTAACCAAACAGGTTTACTACTTAATTGCGGTTCTAAAATTTCGAGTTCTGCCCACTGCAAATCAAAACCAATTTCTCGCAAATCCGCAGTTTTGCGGTATAATGCCCGCGGGTGCATTAGTAATTTGCTGTTTTTCATGCCTAGTTGCGCTTGTTTTTGGGCGATAAAATATTTTAAACCCCAAGTATGGTCATGATGCCCATGTGATAACACCACATAATCTGCCTGCAAAATATCTAGCTTTAACTGCGCAGCATTGCGTAAAAACACATCACTTTCGCCGGTATCCAATAAAACTTTAAAATCTCCATCTTCTATATAGGCACAAAATCCGTCTTCGGCCAACAAATTCGTTCTATAAGTAGTATTATCAACTAAAATAGTTACTTTCATTTTGTCCTACCCCTTTCAAAATCTTTTGTGCTAAATTATAATTAATATATTATCATAATTTATTTGCTTTGCGGTAATATTTTCAGATAGATAGGAGGCAAGTTTCATGAGTATCAAACTCGTAGCCCAAGATTCTTGGCGATTTCAATTAGCGGCTACTCAGCCGACTACTCTAACTTTTGATTTTACTTGGAGCAACTCCAGCACATTAGAAGCACCCCGCTCGCTAGGCAGTGTTTTTCGTGGCCTACAGCCAGCTGCTCTAGATTGTGATTTAGCAGTGCTCTTGTTGAATGCCCAAACGAAATTACCTACACCTGCTGCTTTTATTTCTTTTGCCACCCCAATTAGTGCTTGCAAAAGTGTGCGCCATCTTAGCGATAATCTGACGGGTACAAACGCCGCCAATAAACAAGAGCGTCTTCAGGTCTGTTTTGATACTCTGCCCACTTGGGTTGAATCGCTGGTGTTTGTCGTTAGTATTTATGAGGCCGCCAAACGCCATCAAGATTTTTCCCAAATTCAAAACGCCTGCTTATTAGTCAGTCCCGTAGACCATAAGCCTTGGCTGAGCCTCTGCTTACCTAAATTCGAGACCCCCATAACCTATCTTCAGTTACTTAAGTTAACCCGCCAAGATAATAATAGTTGGCTATTGCAAGCACTGCTAGAGCCGTTGCCCATAACAACCCTGCCTGAACTCTTGAAAATTTATACCCCTACAACAACTTAATTAAAATTACCTTAGTGCTTTTTTAAGTGACTACGACTATTTTACCTTTGGTAGAATATTTTATAGATTTTACAAAATACTTTTAAAGGATGTGTTATTACCAATCATGCAAAAACAATTCGGTTTAAGTAGTACCCAAGTGCAAAAATCACTCCAAGAATTTGGTTCTAATAAGCTTACACCCCATAAACAAGAAAGTTTTTGGGATAAGTATAAGGGCAATTTTTCTGACCCGATTATTCGCATTTTACTTGTAGCTCTAGCTATTAATGTGATTTTCACTTTAGCTGGACACGGCGAGTGGTTTGAGACGCTGGGCATTTTGTTAGCTATAATTTTAGCTACCTTTGTTAGCACCTATTCTGAGTACTCTAACGAAAACACCTTCCAACAATTACAAGAAGAGGCTAGTCGTACTTACTGCAAGGTTTGGCGCGATGAAAAAGTGCAAGAGATCTTAATTGACGAATTAGTTTGTGGGGATGCCATCATCATCCAAAGTGGTGATAAAATTCCTGTAGATGGGATTATGCTCGAAGGTTTTATCAAAGTCGACCAATCAGTTTTAAATGGCGAAAGCAAAGAAGCGGCTAAACATACTGCTCCCGCAGGCTTTGATTTTGATGCCTGTCCCGTAGATTTTCTCGACACCTATAAGCTGTTTCGCGGTACTGTAGTTGTAGAGGGCGAAGCTGTAATGCAAGCCATTAAAATTGGCGATAAAACTGTCTACGGCCAGCTAACTCTAGAACTCGCAAGCGAAGAACGTGATTCCCCTTTAAAAATTAAACTCACACAGTTAGCGCATAAAATCAGTAAGTTTGGTTATGCTGGTGGGGTGTTAATTGCAGTAGCCGTAATGATTGAAAATGCCATTCATAGTGGTAATTTCTGGGGCTATTTCAGCAATTATCCCGTTTTAATCAACGACTTACTCCAAGCTATTATCCTCGCGGTAGTAATTATCGTTATGGCAGTGCCCGAAGGGCTACCACTGATGATTGCGATTGTCTCTTCCTTAAATATGAGTAAAATGCTCAAAGATAACGTCTTAGTTCGTAAAATTGTGGGCATTGAAACCGCCGGCAGTTTAAATCTGTTGTTTTCTGATAAAACGGGTACGATTACTAAAGGCCAACTAGAAGTTGTCCGTTTTCTTAGCGGCGATAAAGTGGAATATAATAACATTGAATCCATCCCCACCGCTCAAAGACAGCTATTAGTTACTAGTATTTGTCACAATAGTTCTGCGAAAATTTCTGAAGACAAGGTAATTGGCGGCAATTCCACTGAACGCGCTTTAGGGCAATTTATTCTTTGGCAGTGTTCGACAATGATTCGTACCGAGCGCCAATTCATGATTCCTTTCAATAGCGCTGATAAGTATTCTATCGCCGTCGTTGCTGGTGATTTAACTGGCGCTTTAATCAAAGGCGCTCCAGAAAAATTACTCAGTCACACCGACTTTTACTACGACCAAAATGGTCAAAAACAAGTTTTAACAACTGACTATCAGCAAGCCTTAGAAGAGCAAATGCTAGCTTATGCCAATCAAGCAATGCGGATGTTAGCTCTTTGTGTTTACGAAGGAGACTATGATGTTGAATCTGGTGGTCTACCGGCAAACAATTTAATTTTATTAGGAATTCTTGCCATCCGCGATGATGTGCGTCCCGAAGCAGTCGAAGCCATAAAAGCCGTGCAAGAAGCCGGTGTGCAAGTCGTAATGATTACGGGTGACCGCCGCGAAACAGCGGTGGCTATTGCTAAAGAAAGTAATCTTATTACCTCTGACTCCGATGTAACTTTAACGTCCGAAGAAATGCAACAACTTAGCGATGCCCAACTTAAGGAGTTATTGCCTAAATTAAGAGTTGTAGCTCGCGCCTTACCAAGTGACAAATCGCGCTTCGTAAAAATAGCTCAAGAGCTAAATATGGTCGTAGGCATGACTGGTGATGGGGTAAATGATTCGCCAGCACTGAAAAAAGCTGACGTAGGTTTTGCCATGGGTAGCGGTACGGAAGTTGCCAAAGAAGCTGGTGATATTGTAATTCTCGATGATAATTTTAATAGTATCGAAAAAGCGATTTTATACGGCCGAACTATCTATAACAGCATTCGCAAATTTATCACCTTCCAGCTCACAATTAATGTGGCCGCCGTAAGTATTTCCTTTATTGGTCCTTTTATTGGCATTGACAAACCACTTACCATTACCCAAATCCTCTGGATTAACCTGGTTATGGATACTTTAGCGGCTATGGCTTTCGGTGGTGAACCAGCTTTAATGAAATATATGCAAGAGAAACCGAAAAAACGCGATGAAAATATTGTTAGCCCACAAATGCTTAGCTCTATTTTCACTAACGGGCTATACTTAACTGCCCTAGGCTTATTTTTCTTAAGCTCTGCTGCTATTACTGGCTTGTTTAGAACTAGCCCCAATAATATTTATATGTTTACGGGCTTTTTTAATCTGTTCACCTTCTTAGCGATTATTAATGCTTTCAATGTTCGTTCGGAAGGCTTAAATATCTTCCAAAATTTAGATAAAAACCCGGGCTTTACCAAAATTATGGCCCTAATTCTCGGCATTCAAATTGCTATGACTTTCTTAGGTGGCAAAATCCTCCGCACTACGCCTCTACAATTAGACGAATGGTTTGTAGTTATTGGTTTATCGCTTACTATTTTAGTTGTAGAATTTATGCGCAAATTGTTAACGAGATAAACTTAAGAGCCGTTAAATGCCTATATAATCTAGCTATTTTGATTAAATTTTTGTGCTATACACAAAAGAAATATATTTAGGTTCTATATCAAATGTTGTGGTGTGAATAATAAAGAGGCATATTTAGACTGGATTAAGAATGTAAAATTTCTTAATCCAGTTTTAACTTTTTGAAGAAGCAATAGATAGCAGTCTGTTGCGGAAGCGGTTGCAGTTTTTTCACCAAACCGTTTTAAAAATTAGCGCTACTTTTTAGTTTACACTTGCTCCAATGTCATTGGCTTAATATTTAAAACCCTATTTTAGCTACGATACAGCTATAATAGTTTTGTCGCGCTGTATCTTCACGCTAGCAAGTTCTATTTAAGCACTTTTATCCAAGCAAAACGTATGGCTTTTTAGCTATTAAACTGCCTCGGCAACTTTGCTAAAAATTAATTCTTTAAGCAAATAACCTAAACCGCAACTAAATACTGTTAGGTTTGTATAACTAAAAAAACTGTTTTAACTACTTTTTTTGTGATACAATAAAGATTGCTTAGTAAATTCATTTTTTAGGAGGACTGCGTGCAAAACTCAACAACAAAAACTGCTTCAATGGTCGAAGGTGGCATTCTTGCCTCAATTGCCATAGTCTTTGCTTTAATTAGTGTATATCTACCTTTTTTAGGTGTAATTGTAAATTTAATTTGGCCAGTGCCAATCTTATTATTAGGCGTGCGTCATGGACTAAAAGCCAGTTTGATGTGTTTGGCTGTCGCCGGGATAATTATTGCGATTTTAATTAATCCCATTCAAGCAATTTCCGTAGTGTTTGGCTTTGGCTTTATTGGCATTGCGCTAGGTTATGCCATTAATCAAGCTTGGTCACCGCTAAAAACTATGATAATTGGTACAGGGGCTTCACTCTTATCTAAGGGTGCGGTTTTATTAATTAGCATTGTCCTCATGGGCATCAATCCATTAACAGTACAACTTGCAGCCACTGGGCAAGCGCTCGAACAAGCGTTGAGCATTTACCAAAGTCTCGGTTTTACCGCCGAACAACTGCAAGAAATTCGCACGACCATGGAAACTACTATTGGTTTATTAAAGTATATTATGCCCGCCGGCTTTGCTTTAGCCTCAGTTGTTGACACCTATATTAACTATCTAATTGCCAAAAAAATTCTAGCGCGTCTCGGTAATCCACAACCAGAATTTACGGAATTTCGTCTTTGGCAGATTCCGGGTTATGTACTATGGATTTATGGTGTTTCCTTATTGCTAGTTACTTTCTATAATCAAGACCCAACTAACATTTTATACTTAATTGGTGTAAACGTGCAGATGGTGACTAATGTAATTTTATTAATTCAAGGCCTTAGCATTGCTTATTATTACATTCACTATAAAAATTGGCCGAATTTTTTAAAAAGCTTAATTGTAATCTTGTTATTCAGCAATCAATTTCTAGTGCAAGTTGTCGTTTTAATGGGCGCTTTCGATGTGGTATTTGATTATCGACGTTTAAATACGCGCAACAAATAGTTGCTGCACGCTGTGCAAGGGGGCTTAGTTAATGTTTAAAAAAGCATTTCCCAATTTTTTAAAATCTTTTGTAGCCGATACCAAGGTCTATCTGTTTGTGTTGATAGTTTTTACCCTCTTATTAGGTCTACATTCAATTTTTTGGCTAATTCCAGGCATTTTCAGCTTAATAATTCTCTATTGGTATGCGAAACGTCGCTTGCAAATTCATCGTTTAGAAATTGACAAACACGTGGATTTCTTGATCAGCGAGTTAGAACAATCGACCTTTCAAGCTCTACAAGAAGTTCCTTTAGGCGCTGCTATATTTAATGCTAAAGGTTACTTAATTTGGCATAATGACCAATTTTATAACATCTTTCCCTTAGAGAAAATAACCAGCTTGCGCTTAGATACAATTATCCCAGAGCTAAGTTTAGGGGTAATTAATGCTGAACCTGGGGAAAAGAAAATCAATATTATGGGCAAAACCTATTTGCTTACTTATAAAACTTCCCCTTTAAAAGAACAAGAAGAACCGATTTTTTTAATTTATTTACAAGATATTACTACTTTAGAGCATTTAACTAAAGACTACGAAAACGAAAAACTAGCTATTGCCTATATTCAAATCGACAACCTCAACGATGCTTTGCAAGGAATGTCTGACGGGCAACGTAGTACAGTTTTAGCTGAGGTAAATAAATTAGTGGGGGCCTGGATTGCGGAGTTTGGCGGTGTATACAAGCGTCATTCCGAGGATACCTACTTCGTAACTCTTGATAAAGAAGCTTTGCTCTATTTAATGCAACACAAATTCGATATTTTAGATCGAATTCGCGAGAACAAGGGCAATAATAAAACACCGCTAACACTCAGCATTGGCATTGCCACTGATGAAGACAGTGTTTTTGAAACTGGGCAAAAAGCCCAATCGTGCTTAGATATCGCCCTCGGTCGTGGTGGTGATCAAGCTGCTGTCTCTATTAATGGAGCTATGCAGTTTTTTGGTGGTAAAACTACTGCCTTAGAAAAAAACACTCGCGTACGGGCTCGCATTATTGCCCATACTCTACAAGATTTAATTGCTGAGACAGATATTGTTTTTATTATGGGACATATTAATGAAGACTATGATAGCTTAGGTAGTGCAATAGGTGTTGCTAAAATGGCCCATTGCCTCCGTAAGCCCGTGCATATTATCACTAGTGGTCAAGGTGTTTCTTTGAGTAAATGTGCCGAACTCTTACCAGAATACCACGAATATGATAATGTTTTCATCTCGGGGGCTCAGGCTGTAGAGCTGGTTACACCTCATAGTTTATTATTTGTCGTGGACCATCATCGGGCCAGTCTAAGTGCCGCCCCAGAAATACTGGAGCTCGCTTCTAAAAAAATTATTATTGACCATCATCGCCGCGCCGAAGATATTATTCGTGATACTTTAATTGTGTATCTCGAACCATCTTCTTCTTCGACCAGCGAGTTAGTTACAGAGTTACTATACTATTTTGAAAATCTCCATGATTTTAGCCGCTTAGAAGCATCCTTACTCTATGCGGGTATTGTCGTAGATACCAAAAACTTTGCCGTACAAACTGGAGCTCGTACTTTTGAAGCTGCCGCCGCGTTGCGGAAAGCAGGCGCTGATCCTAATATGGTGCGCCAATTATTTAGCGAAGATCTCGCTACAGCCAAAGCGCGTGCCCAACTAATCTCCAGTGCGACTATCCAACCAGGTGGTGTAGTAATCAGTTGCTGTGAATTACTCGATATTCCTGCCGCTTCAGTAGCAATTGCGCAATCAGCAGATATCCTGCTGCAAATGGAAGGTATCATTTGTTCTGTGGTTATTGCTAATATTGATAAAGAAACTACTTTAGTAAGTGCTCGCTCGCTAGGCAAAATCAATGTGCAAATTGTCATGGAAGAGCTAGGTGGAGGCGGTCACCAAACTGTAGCTGGCGTACAATTAAAACAAGTGCAATTAGCTACACTTAAAGAGCAAATTATTGCTCTAATTCAAAAACAGTTAGAGGAGTGTAAGAAAAATGAAAGTAATCCTACAACAAGAAGTTAAAAACTTAGGTAAAAAAGGTGATATTGTGGAAGTTTCCGAAGGTTATGCCCGCAATTTTTTATTTAACAAAAAATTAGCCATCAGTGCCACTGATGCTACTATGAATTTAGCTAAACAACAAAAATCAACTCAAGAGCATCGCGCCAAACAACAAAAAGACGAAGCAATTGTCTTGGCTAATCAATTATCGAAAGTAGAAATTACACTATTTGTTCGTCTCGGTGAAAACGGTAAACTTTTCGGTTCTATCGCTTCGAAAGATGTGGCCGAAGAGTTGTTAAAACAAACTAAAATTGACTTAGATCGTCGCAAAATCGAACTAAAAGAATCTGTAAAAGGTGTGGGCACCTACAAAGCAGTTGCCAAAATCCACCCCGAAATTGCCGCTGAATTTACTGTTCATATCAAGGCGCAAGCAAATTAATTACAACGAGGTATAAAACTAGTGCAAAATAACCTTGATCGCGTGCCGCCACAAAATGTCGAGGCCGAACAATGTGTCCTCGGCGCAATGCTAATTGAAAAAGAGGCAATTTCCAAAGTCACAGAACTGTTACAAGCCCGCGATTTTTACAAAGAAGCCCATAAACAAATTTACCGTCGCATTTTGGAGCTTTATGAAAAAAATGAGGCGGTAGATATTGTCACCCTCACAGAAGTTTTAAAACGGCATAATCAGCTCGAAGAAGTTGGCGGTCTCGCCTATATTTCTTTTTTAGCTAATGCTGTACCTACAGCTGCTAATGTCAGTTATCATGCAAAAATAATTGAAGAGAAGGCGCTGTTAAGACAATTAATTTCGGTATCCACTAATATTGCGGCCATGGGCTACGAAGGTAGTGAAGAAGTCGAAAATATTGTCGATCGCGCCGAAAAAATGATTTTAGAAATCTCTAGTCGCAATCTCGGGCGTGAATTTACGCCAATTAAAGAAATTCTTTTTTCAGCTTTTAATCGAATCGAAAAACTGTACTCCAATAAAGGTGCTATTACTGGCCTAGCTTCTGGCTTTACTGATTTCGATCGACTTACAGCTGGTTTGCAACCTTCGGACTTAATTTTAATTGCGGCTCGCCCAAGTATGGGGAAAACCGCTTTAGTCTTAAATATTGCTCAAAATGTGGCCATTCGCGAGAAAAAATGTGTAGCTTTTTTCTCGCTAGAAATGTCGCAAGAGCAGCTCGTACAGCGGATGCTCTGCTCAGAAGCGCCGATTGATTCCCAGCGCCTTCGAATTGGTGCTCTAGATGATAAAGACTGGCGTAAACTCATTGACGCTGCTGATCGGCTCAATAATGCTAATATTTTCATTGATGATACCCCGGGTATTACAGTTATGGAAATGCGCTCTAAAGCCCGACGCCTTAAATTAGAACATAATTTGCAATTGATTATTGTCGATTATCTACAATTAATGCAAGGCTCTAGTAGTTCCAGCAAAAACGAAAATCGACAACAAGAAATCTCGGAAATCTCCCGTTCCCTAAAGGCCCTAGCGCGGGAATTAAATGTCCCCGTTATTGCTCTTTCGCAATTAAGTCGTAGTGTAGAAAGTCGCCAATCCAAGCGTCCGATGCTCAGTGACCTGCGCGAATCTGGTTCACTAGAGCAAGATGCTGATATCGTGGCCTTTTTATACCGCGAAGATTATTATGACAAGGAAACGGAAAACAAAGATATTACCGAGTTAATTATTGCTAAGCACAGAAATGGTCCTGTCGATACAGTACAATTGCTATTTCAAAAGCACTATACGCGCTTTGGCAACATTACCACAACATACGAATAATTTTGTCGCAAACAAAGTTATTGTTCGCTTTATAATTGACGTATTTGCTAGAAAATGGTATTATTTATGTGTGGTTTTTTTAATTACTCAAATAGCTTGTCCTATTTGAGTAATTTTTATGTGAATATAAAAAATGAGGTGTTTGTTTAATGATTAAGCGGTATACTAATCCTGAGATGGGCAAAATATGGACAGATGAAAATGAATTTAGAACTATGCTAGAAATAGAAATTCATGCTTGTGAAGCTATGGTTAAACTTGGTCAAGTACCAGCCGAAGCTTTTGAAGAAATCAGAACCAAAGCTGACTTTACGGTAGATCGCATTCGCGAAATCGAAAAAGTAACCAACCATGATATTATTGCTTTTTTAACTAATGTTGCTGAATACGTAGGTGATTCTTCTAAATATATTCATATGGGCTTAACTTCTAGTGATGTTAAAGATACCGCCCTTGGCTATATGATGAAACAAGCTGCGGACATTTTAATTGCGGGCTTAGAAAAATTGCATGCCGCTTTAAAAGCTAAAGCCCAAGAACATAAATACACCATTATGATTGGTCGTACGCATGGCATCCATGCTGAACCCATGACTTTTGGTTTAAAATTTGCCTTATGGATGGATGAAACTGTCCGCAATATTGAACGCCTAAAACGAGCTAAAGAAGCTGTTTCTGTGGGTAAACTCTCTGGTGCTGTAGGCACTTACTCTAATATTGACCCTGAAATCGAAACTTTTGTTTGCCAAAAAATGGGCTTAACACCTGTAAAATTAGCCACACAAGTTGTGCAACGAGATCGTCATGCCGAATTTTTGACTACGATCGCTATTGTTGGCTCTACCTTAGATAAAATTGCTACAGAATTGCGCAACTTACAACGTACCGATATCCGCGAAGCCGAAGAATATTTCAGCCCTGGGCAAAAAGGTTCTTCCGCTATGCCACACAAACGTAATCCGATTACCGGCGAGCGTATTTCTGGTTTAGCGCGTTTATTACGCGGTAATGCTCTAGCAAGTTTAGAAAATGTAGCGCTTTGGCATGAACGCGATATTTCACATTCTTCTGTAGAACGCGTGATTTTACCAGATAGCACCATTACTTTAGACTATATGCTTACTAAAACTACAAACCTTATCGAAAAACTTTTAGTATATCCTGATGCAATGCTTAATAATTTAAATAAAACTGGCGGTTTGATTTTCAGTCAAAAAGTGATGCTCGCTCTAGTTGATAAAGGTGTATTACGTGAAGATGCCTATAAATGGGTACAACGTAACGCGATGATGCGTTGGTTAGATGGCGCTGACTTTAAAACAAACATAACTAATGATGCAGATATCAAAAACTACTTATCTGCGGCCGAAATCGATGCTTGTTTTGATCCACAATCTATGTTGCAACACATCGACACAATTATGGCTAGATTTGGTATATAAATATAACTAAACACTTAAAAACAAGGAGTGATATTAATGTCATCAGTAGTAGTTGTTGGTACCCAGTGGGGCGACGAAGGCAAAGGCAAAGTTGTCGACTATTTAGCCGAACAAGCTGACCTAGTTGTAAGATATTCTGGTGGTTCCAATGCTGGACATACAGTAGTTGCCAATAATAAAACTTATAAATTACATCTTTTACCTTCAGGAATTCTTTATCCTAACAAGCTTTGTATCGTGGGTAATGGTGTCGTTATCGACCCCGAAAAAGTCTTAGAAGAAATCGCTAACATGAAAGCGCAACATGTTGATACTAGTAATTTACGTATTTCTACCCGCGCTCATGTAATTTTACCTTATCATAAAATTTTAGATGAATTACAAGAAAATGATCTTGGCGATAAAAAAATCGGCACTACCAAAAAAGGTATTGGCCCTTGTTATGCTGACAAAGCAACTCGTACCGGGATTCGCATCTGTGATTTAATGGATAAAGAAGTTTTCCTAGAAAAACTTACTACTAACTTGGCTTACAAAAACCGTCTATTTAAAAACATGTATAATGCGCCAGAGTTAGACTTAGACACTGTTTATCAACAATATTTGGTATTTGCTGAACAATTACGTCCTTATGTTGCAGATACAGGCAGCTTACTCCAAGAAAATATCAGTGTTGGCAAAAAAACTCTGTTTGAAGGTGCTCAAGCTTCCTTCTTAGACTTAGATCATGGTACTTATCCTTATGTAACTAGCTCCAACCCAATTGCTGGTGGCGTTTGCACTGGCGCTGGTGTTGCCCCTAAACAAGTAGGAACAGCAGTTGGTGTAGTAAAAGCGTATTCTACCCGTGTTGGTGAAGGTCCTTTTGTTACGGAACTCCTTGATGAAACCGGACATCACATCCGCGAACGCGGTCATGAGTATGGCACAACTACTGGTCGCCCACGTCGTTGTGGTTGGCTAGATGCTTGTGTAGTTCGCTATGCGGCGCAATTAAATGGTCTAGATTATTTGGCCATTACTCGCCTCGATATTTTAGATGAACTCGCAACTTTAAAAATTTGTGTGGGCTATAAATTAAACGGCGAATTAATTAAACATATTCCTGCTAGTCTTAAAGAACTTGCTGCTTGCGAACCAATTTATGAAGAATTTGCCGGTTGGCAACAAGATATTACTAATGTACGAGCTTACAAAGACCTACCAGAAAATGCGAAACGTTATCTAGAACGTCTGAGTGAAATTACCCAAACACCACTAGGCATTGTTTCTGTTGGCCCAAGCCGTGAACAAACGATGATTATGTGCGAATTATTTAAATAAAATTTTCAGTAAAAAAAAACAGGCTACGGCCTGTTTTTTTGTTCTGGGAAATTATGAAAAGATAGTCAACGCCCCATAGTGGACAACTTGCATTAATAATAATGCAGAGCAGTTACTAAATTTCACAATGGATTTTGTATAAAAATTAAAACAAACAGCAGTTTTTGCTTAAAGCTGTTTTTCTCTTAAATTAATTTTTACCTACGTATTCTAGAGCAAACGCTTCAAGTTTTAGAAAATCAAAACATCTTTGAGATATTTTATAAAAACAAATAACCAAAAGCATTGAAGCCATAACCAACTATCATAATACCTAACGCTACTACGCCAACAAAAGTTGCTAACAAGCGCGGTCTTAGTACTTGGCTAAGCATTACCATCTCCGGTAAAGATAAGGCGGTCATGCTCATTATCAAGGCTAAAATTGTCCCAATTGGCACCCCTTTGGCAAATAAAGCTTCCGCTACTGGTAAAGTCCCAAAAATACTAGCATAAATCGGAATCCCGACCGCAGTCGCCACTAGCACCGTAAACGGATTATCCTTACCTAAAATACTTAAAATTAGTTCTTGGGGAATCCAATCATGAATAATCGCTCCCGCACCCACGCCTAATAGCACAAACGGAGCTACTTTGCGCACAATAATCCGCGTATCATTTTTTGCATACTCTATTCTTTGGGCTAGGGAAAAATTCTCTGATTCGCCATATAAAATTGCACCACCCCGATACTCACTTAGCTTGTTACTTAAATCTAATTTACCTAAAATCGTACCGCTAATTATCGCTAGAGCTAAGCCTAAAATAATATAGATTATCGCAATTTTAAAGCCAAACAGCGATACCAATAATGCTAAAGAAGCTACGTCAACTAGTGGTGAGGCAATCAAAAAAGCAAAAGTCAAACTAATCGGCAAACCCGCACGCGTAAAGCCAATAAAAATCGGCACACTCGAGCAAGAACAAAACGGAGTAACTACCCCTAATAAGGCCGCAATTAAGCTTCCCGAAAAACCATTAAACCGCCCGAGAATTTTTTTGGCGCGTTCTGGGGGAAAATAAGATTGAATATAGGCAACAATAAATACCAATACTACCAGTAGCGTTAAAATTTTAATACTATCATAAATAAAGAATTGTAAACTCCCACCTACACGGCTACTTAAATTTAAGCCAAAAAACTGTACCAATATTTGTCCAACTAATTCATTTAGCCAAGCCATACCTAAAACTTGTTTGGAAATAAATTCTAAAATATTCATAAAAATTTTGACATCCCCTCTATCTTTAAATCAACATATCTAAGTTTGTTTATATGTTAATCTAATTTAGCTAATTTGTCAATATTTTTCCGCTAAACTTTTTCGCTTTCGCGCTTATTTCACACTTATATTTTTATTTACTATTTTTTAAGCGTTTGCTAGAACCCTGCTTTTTAGCTATAACTTGCGGTTGGTGATAGCCTAACTTTAACGCTAAACGCACATAGTAGGCAGTAGTTACTAACATTACAATGCCACCCGCTTGCGTATAGCGTGCTAAAACTGCTGGAAAAGCTACCCATAATACGGCAATTGCCGCCGCATAAAACACTAAGGACACTAACTTAATAAAATCATTGGGTTCTTGCAAGGTATACTTTAAGTTTCGAAAAGAAATTACGCCAAACCGACTAGCAAACATTCCAAAAAAATAGCCACTCAAACAATATAGTACCTGTGATAAAACACTAGATATGGACACATCTCCCATTACGCAACCTCCATCTGTTTAGTTATGCAAATTATACTAAAAAACTTTCTATTTGACCAGCCAGGCAAAAACTTATACAATAACCTTAATATAATATTTCAGTGCTAGTTAAATAGCTATTGGAATTCCCTATTCATTATAGATTCTTTTTGAATAAGCTTGTAAATAGCTAAAAGCTAGTAGCTTTAACTAATATGGAATATCTAAGAAATAGCATAACTCTAGTATAGCTATGACTTACACTATTAGGAGGTTGATCAATCAAATATGAGCAAAACAATTTTATTAACTATTTTAGCGCTAATCGTGGCTGGATATGCCTTTGCTGCTGATCGTCAAGCTCAACAAGCCAATGAGCTGCGCATTAAAAATATCACCACTCAACAGGCCAAAGAACTCTATCTTAAGCCAGACCACTTACTCTTAGATGTTCGCACCTTAGAAGAATATCAAGAGCGACACATTGAGCCGTCTGTATTAATTCCGCTCCAGGAGTTAGAAGCTCGCTATCAAGAATTACCCAAAGATAAAATTATTTTAGTGATTTGCCGTAGTGGTAACCGCAGTCTTAAAGCCATTGAAATTTTGCAAAAATATGGTTTTACCCAATTATATAATGTGCAAGGTGGCATCAACGCCTGGTAAAACAACTAAGCTAGAATGAGGTAGCACTGCTACCTCATTTTCTTTTTCACGCTACTTTATATTGCTGATAAGACACTTTTTACTAACAATCAGCCGCTGTTTTTGTCTTTATTTTGACAGAGCTCAAGCAAAAACAAGCTATAGCTGTGCGTTGAAAACAAAACTATAATATTAACTGATACCCCCAAGCCAAAACATCTTAACAAGATTAAGCTGCGAACTAAGTTTTTTTTATATAAAATTTTCCGGCACAATTTTATTCTTTAAAAGTCAACTAGTATTACTAGTTTTCACCAAACTATCCCAGTATTTATTACGTTTAGGCAGGACTTATTGCGGAAAAGTAGCCTTGAATCACTAACTTTCTCTATTTTTCTTTCCCTAAAAACTATCTAAAGACCAACATTTTTTCTCAAATCAAAGCTTGCTTTTTGAGATTTTGTATGATAAAATCTAAACAAAAATAAACATATGTTCGGGTGGTGTTGTTATGCAAATGTCAAACATTAAATTTATCAAAGTCAATTCTCTCTTAGATTCTCAAATTAGTAAATTAGCAGAAGAACTCAGTCAAAGTTTAACTAGTCGGGCCCTGTCTTGTCAAAATCTTACTTTTATTATCCAAGATAAACAAAAACGAATTCATAAACACACTCTAAATCTCGGCAAGCCGATTAATAATTTTGCGCCGCTAGATACGCTACTAGTCGCTGTAATTCAAAATTATCTAAAGGCCACTTCGGCAATCTGTATGTGTTTGCAAATCAGCAAGCTGAGTCAAACCACTGATCCTAACTTTCTGTTAACAGCCTAGTTTGTACAGCTGTACTAGCTCGTACCTAAGATTAAGCAAAAAACTGAGCTATTAGCAGTTTTTACCTTTAGAAACAAGGCCAATCTTAACCTAAACCATCAAGCATTAAGTATCCAACGCAAGCTTTAGAGCAAAACCTATAAACACCAGACCAAATCCTTTCTGTAAGACAATTATACCCGTCGGATAACGCGCAAATATGTTTTTAGCTAGCGCTGCTAAAATTCCATAACTAATAAACACTAGTAAGGTCAACAGCATAAATGCGCATCCCAGCAGAAAAAATTGCTCTACATAACTACCACGCTCCAAACTCAGGTACTGTGGTAAAAACGAGAAAAAAAACAGTGTAAGTTTGGGATTTAATAAATTAATCAATATCCCGCGTCGAACTATTACCCAATTATTAAGTCCCAAATTAGACGCGGCAAATGCAAGCTTATTTTTAATAAAAAACATGCCTAAACCAAGATAAAGTAAGTACATTGCTCCCACTAGCCGCATAATTGTCAACATTGAATTATTAACTTGCAATAGTACCGTCGATAAAGAACTACTTATAACTAGGTGTGGTAAAATTCCTAATGTACAGCCAATAGCAGCAAAAATACTCTTATATTTCCCCTCGATAAGACCTGTGGAAATTGTATAAATCACACCTGTACCCGGGATTAAAATTATAATAATTGATGTCAACCAAAAAGCGTAATTATCCATATAAACACCCGCACAGGTAAACATCACTTAGGCCGACTTTAAAATTCCCCTTTTTGCCAATTAAGTCGGCAGATATCTGCCCATAATAAACTTGCCTATATTTATAAATCATTAACACAGTCCCTCTCTTTCTCTTCTCGCTTGCTCTGTGTTATAATTTATCATAAAATAGTGGCGTTAATAAGGTCCACTTATTGCTAGTTTTCGGGAACCACTTTTGCGGCGGGGGAGTGTTGTTTTATGTACATTAAAATCGAGCGAACTAATAAGTTATCTTTAGTTCCGCAAATTCATGAGTTTATCAAATCCGCAATTTTCCAAGGCACCTTACGAGCACATGAAAAATTGCCCTCTTCAAGAGAACTAGCTAAATCATTAAACATCTCTAGAAATGTAATTATAGAAAGCTATGAACAATTAATCGCCGAAGGCTATGCCTATTCTAAAAATGGGGCGGGCACATTTATTTGTGCTGGTCTCCAATTTCAAAGAAATAGTTCCCCAACTAACATAACTATATCGCCAATAAAACCGGCTTTAGGTTCCAAAACCATTTCTTTTCGCACTGGAATACCAGACTTAGAAAATATCCCGCTAAAAAAGTGGGCCCACATATATCAACAACTAGCCTTAGATAGCAAGCCTACACACTTAGCTTACCAAGATGCCCAAGGTGATTATGCTCTGCGAACACAAATTTCTCGTTATTTAAACCGTATGCGTGGTGCTTGCACCTGTCCAGAAAATATCATAATTACCAATGGTGCTGCACAGGCTTTTAATCTATTAACCGTGCTGGTTAGTGACATTGAATATGCTTTACTAGAAAACCCTCTAAGTACGGGTTTATTACACACGTTGAAAAGCAATAATCTCCAGCTTCAACCAATTGCCCTTGATGCGTATGGCCTAAAAACGACTGCGCTACCCGCTAAACCGCCCAAACTAATTTTCACTACTCCCAGTCATCAATTTCCTACCGGCATTATTTTGCCAGCGGCTCGTAGGATCGAACTGGTAAAATATGCTCAACAACATAACAGCTTTATTGTCGAAGATGACTACGATAGCGAATTTCGTTTTGATGGTCATCCTATTCAGGCCTTACAATATCTAGCCCCTGAACAAGTTATCTATGTTGGAACTTTCTCTAAAACATTGATGCCTGCTCTACGTATTGGCTATATGGTACTTCCGCCTTCACTGACTAGCAAATTAGTCCAGGAAAAATACCTCGCAGATATTCATTCCCCCATCTTAGAACAAAAAACTTTAGCAAAATTTATTGAAGCGGGACATTTTGAACGTCATCTTCGAAAAATGCGTAAAATTTATCTAAAAAAACGCAATCATTTAATTAAGTGCCTACAGGATTTTTTTGCTGATCAAGTTATAATTTCTGGAGCGGAAGCGGGTTTGCATTTTATAGCCTCTTTTCCAGACCTAAACTTTGAGCCAGAATTATTGAGGAAAATCGCACAGAAAGGGCTAGAGATTACACCCCTAAGCCAATATTTTTTCCCAAGTAAAGAAACTCCCCACTGCAATAATAGCCTGCTCTTCGGCTATGGCAATACTAGCCTGTCAGAAATAACAGTAGGGATTGAACGCCTAGCCACAGTTATCCAAAATCATAAGTTATAGACTATAAATAACAAGAGGATTTACAACCAGCATACTGGCTCTAAATCCTCTTGTTATTTAATTTTTCCCTAAAAAGTTAAATAATCTGCTTGTTGCCAATTACTAAAATATTTCCGTCTAGCAATTACCAAATAAAACCCTGCTGTTTTACCAGTCTAAGTTCTACAAAGTATCGACTTTTTAACCTTTAACAACAATTTTTTTTGCGCTAGATTGTTTGCCCACAAACATTCCCCATAAACAAATTAACAAACTCATACTTAGCGCTGGCAAAAGCGTATTGTGCCAAGTTGGAAAAAACAGTCGCCAACTTAAAGAAGTTAAGACACCAAAAAAGATTGCCGCAACTCCATAAGTTCTGGGCAAACAGCCTCTACAGAAAATCGCCAAAGTAAACGGCACAAAAATTCCCGCACCCCGCAAACCCATGGATAAATAATTCCAAGTTAAAACCATGGATTGCATATTCCACCAGGAAAATAGTGCCGAGGCGACTACCACTAATAACATAAATAAGCGATTTAGCTTTAATAGTTTTGCTTTATCAGTTTCTCCTGAAAAAGGTGCATAAATATCTTGGGTCAACATCGTACTCATCCCTAAAGAAATACCGCCAATAGAACCCACAGCTGACAAGAGCATCGCCGTAATCCCCCGTCCCGCTAACCACTCGGGCAGATAAGTTACCATGTATAAAGGTAATGCCGCAATTGGTATTATTTCTGGATGATGTAGGCGCATAAATAAACCAATAAATACCGAAGGCAAGCCAACCGGAATGGTAATTAGACCCGCAATACAAGTTCCTAGTAATGCAGTTTTAGCGGAGCTGGCTGAAAAAATTGCTTGCACGTAAGTTTGTGTACAAATTACCCCGACAATTAAACAGAAAAAATTAGTTAAATTAGCTCCCCAATTTTTACCGCCTAAACTCAACCAATAGTATTCACTATAAGTTGCTTGTACGCCTGTGAGATGGCCCAGATTTGCAAATGCCTGATAGCCGGCTACAAATATTGTCAAAAAGATCAAAGCCATCTTAAACAGCCCTGCAACCCCCGAACTACTAATGCCGCCAAAATATACTAAAGCTAAGACCGAACTGATAATACAAACTATTGCCGTTAGTTCATTTACGCCAAACAACAGCATTATTAAGTGCATTGAAGTTAACATACTCGCCACTACACTGAAAAATAAACCTGCGGAAGAGGCAATACTAGCTAGCGGACCCGCCTTCGGACCGTAATTTAAAACTAAATATTCTGGAACAGTAGATAAAGCACTAGTGCGGAGTTTGCTAGCATAAAACAAGCCCATAAACACTAGCGCTAGCCCACAGCCTAAGGTAAACCACCAAGCGGATAAGCCAATACTAAAGGCCATTTGGGCCGTGCCGACAGTCGCCGCGCCGCCCACAATCGTCCCTAATAAACTTCCAGCTACAATTTTCACGCCTGCGGAACGACCACCTAAACTATAGTCGTCGGCAGTTTTTACTTTTTTACCAGCGCGGGCCCCTAAATATAAAGCTAGGGCCAAAGAAATTGCGGCAACCAACAAATGGGTATTTGTCAACGTCATAATTTATCCCTCACGATCGCGATATTTTCTAGCTATTATTATAAAATAGCGGCAACTATTTTTATCTATTGTTAAGCTACGACAGCTCTCAAACTAACTTTAGCTTATTAATTAAATCTAGCCTAAATAAACATTGTGATAGTCATGCTTTAAGTATAGCAAATTTTTTGTTATACTTAATATACTATAAAGTCATTGAGATATACTATAAAGGTATAGGTGAGCTATGGAAATTAGACATCTAGAAGCTTTTTTGGCAGTTGTCCAAGAAGGTAGTATTAACAAAGCGGCGCAAAGCCTGCATATTGCCCAACCACCCCTAAGTCGACAGTTAAAATCCTTAGAAGAAAGTCTCCAGATTCAACTTTTTATCCGCGGCAGTCGGGAAATCAAACTTACGCCCCAAGGTCATTTATTTTTAGAACGCGCTCGTGAAATTCTAAACTTAGTCAGCCAAACCCAACAAGAACTACTCAATAGTAGTCAGCAAGTACTGGGAGTTTTAAGTTTAGCTGCGATTGCCACTGCGGCCACTATTGACTTACCTAAAATTATTGCCAATTACCAACCGCAGTTTCCACAAGTGAGTTTTAAGCTCTGGGAAGGTGATTCTCAACGCGTTCACGATTTATTAGCCAAAGGTTTGGCGGAAATCGGCTTCGTAAGTCCTCCTTTCGATAGCGAAACCTATAATACCTTAGCCCTGCCTGCCGAAAAACTTTGCATTATTTATAACAAAAAAATTTTTGATTTCCAAAACCAAACTAGTATTTCCCTACTAGCAATAAGTCAATTGCCGCTCCTAATTCACCATAAATATTTACCCTTAATTGAAAAAGTATGCACGCCTGCGCAACTAACCCCTAATATCTTTTGTCAAAGCGATGATATTTTACCGCTAATTGCCTGGGCTAAAAATGGTCTAGGGCTAGCAATTGTAACTAGCACCGCTTATAATATTTTCACGCATCCCGATTTAGCAACTTTGCCTTTTACCGAAGAACTACTTAGTACTGGTCGTGGGGTGATTTGGAGTAAAAAGCGTCGCCTTTCCCCCGCCGCCCTTAAATTTATCGACGTGATTGGCAATTATATTCAAACTCATACTAACTAATAACAAGGAGGAACTTAATATGCCATATGTAAATATCAAAATAACTAAAGAAGGTGCAACACCTGAGCAAAAAGCGCAACTTATTCAAGGCGCAACCCAACTGCTAGTTGATGTGTTAGGCAAAAATCCTAAAACTACAGTTGTAGTTATTGAAGAAGTTGATACCGATAACTGGGGCATCGGTGGTGAAACTGTCACCAATATTCGCAAGCAACAAACCCCTAAGTAAAGCACATTCCTTGTTTCTTGTTGTTCTGATTCTTTAAATAATTAGGATGTAGCAAAATATAAACGGATCTAAGTCTAAAAATATCCGCTCTATAAAATATGTTGTCGTGTGTGGAAATTATGCAAACAAAAAAATTCCGCATATCACAACATATTTTTTTCTAAAAAATTAACCATTTTCAAAAATCCAGGCTGATAAATTTATACTTCCGCTTAACAATTTTTTCCTGTCCAAATTAAATATTTTTACTAAACCTTACCAACAACCAACAACTAACAACCATTTTCGCACTAGCTAATAATAAGGATATTTTTCTTCACTAGCTTAACAGCCGCTTTGTTCAGTATTTTGTATACAATTTCCTAAAACATTGAATAATTAGTTCGAATGTTGTAAAATTTTCAATAAGTTGTAGTGCTGTTTTTGCTCTTGTTTCTTTACCCCTTGTAGTCATCAAGTTTATTCAGCCTTTACGCTGTTTATATAGTATTGTTGTCTATCTTAAAGGAGGTCTTGCTATGAATAAGAATCTTAGAAATGGTATTGTTGTTGTGCTCGTCGGTCTTATCTTATGGTTCCTACCTACTCCCGCTGGCTTAAAACCACAAGCCTGGCAATTATTTTCTGTTTTTGTGGCTACCATTATTGGTTTTATTTTACAGCCCCTACCAATTGGTGCAGTAGCTTTTGCAAGCATTGGGATCACGGGTCTGTTGGGAATTTTAAAACCAGCCCAAATTCTCACGGGCTTTAGCACCACCGTAATTTGGTTGATCGTATCAGCCTTCCTGTTTGCTAAAGGTTTTATCAAAACTGGTCTTGGCAATCGCATTGCTTATACTGTAATGGCGCGCATTGGTGATAGCTCCCTTAAATTAGCCTATGCTTTAGCTATTAGTGATTTTATTGTTTCACCAGCTACTCCATCGAATACCGCCCGAGGTGGCGGCATTCTCTATCCAATTGTAAAAAGTCTTTCTCTAGCTTTCAATTCGGAACCCGGGCCTACAGCTCGTAAAATTGGGGCTTATTTAATGACCAGCACTTTCCAAGTAAATTGTATTACCTCGGCCATGTTTATTACAGCCGTAGCGCCTAATTCATTGGTAGTCGCTTTGGCCGCTAAAACGGGGAATATTAATATTACTTGGGGAACTTGGGCCTTGGCCTGTATTTTACCAGGAATAATCGCTTTAATAATTGCTCCCTACTTAGTGTATAAACTCTTCCCGCCAGAAATTAAACATACCCCTGAAGCTAAGGTTATTGCTCAAGCTGAGCTTACAAAAATGGGTCCGATTAAATATGGGGAAAAAGTAGTTGCCGGTACTTTTTTGTTAGCACTTTTAATGTGGAGCACTGGCTCTTTTACTAAAATCGATGCCACGGTTACCGCAATTGTCTGTGTCAGTGTCATGCTGATTTTTAATGCCTTAGAATGGAAAGACGTCTTAGAAGAAAAAGGGGCTTGGGACACCCTTATCTGGATGGGTTCCTTGATTACTTTAGCTGGCGCCCTTTCCAGTGTTGGTTTTATTGGCTGGTTTGCTAAACTAGTTGCTAGTTCTATGGTTGGTTATAGTTGGACTACTGCTCTAATCATACTTTGGTTAGTATATATGTACTCGCATTATGCTTTTGCCAGTCTCTCTGCCCATGTAACGGCGATGTATGCAGCGTTTTTAGCCGTGGCTATTGCCACTGGCGCCCCTGGTTTTCTCGCCGCTATGAGTTTGGGGGTTATCTCGGGTTTAATGGGTAGCCTTACACATTATGCAACTGGCCCCGCACCAATTTTCTTTGGCTCTGGTTACGTTTCGCAAAATGATTTTTGGCGGATCGGCTTTATTATGTCGCTGGTCAATATGCTCTGCTTCTTAGGCTTGGGTAGCATCTGGTGGAAACTGCTCGGTCTTTGGTAAATAAAAAGATATGTTGTGCGCCGCAGAAATTTTCCACACACCACAACATATCATCGTAAATCAGATTTATAGCTTTATCAGATTATTATTCAGTTTACTTTAGGGGCTGTCTCAAAATAGGTTTTAACCTGTTTTAGGCAGCCCTTGTTCATGTTATAAGTAAAAAACAATTAATTAAATAGCTTTTGTTTGTTGAGTTGCTCGCAACAGCGAAAAAAACAAAACATCTTCCGTCATCATATGGTTTACAATTACTTCATCCACAATAAAAGAGAAAAAGGCCGCAGGTTTTAATTCCTGTCGTTCTTGGGCCGCTTTAAGCTTAGCAGCTTTACCTAATAAGTTGCGATGCGTCTTTTGATGCCATTTTAATTCGGGATAAGCAATTTTTTCCATGATAACTTCTTCATGTCGGAAATGTTGCTCTACATGCTGCAAAACTAACTCTAACTGCTGAGAAATCGTCGCTGCTGTAGCACCACTAAAAGCTAAGTATATAAGTTGATTTCCTAAGGCCAACAATTCCTGATGCTCGGCATCAATCTGCCCATCGCCGCTATTCCACTTGCTATCCCATTGAAGTTGTAGATAATTTTGTGGCGGCAGCATTTCTTCTGTTGCTAATACCACGCGATTTCGACCTGAATTTTTGGCCTCATATAAAGCTTGATCTACTCCTTTATACCAAGTAGCAAAGGATTCGCTCTGCATTCTTTCTGCCACACCTAAACTTGCCGTTACCCTGCCAGCCTGGGGATGATTATTCGCTTCTAAGGCCTGACGAATTTTTTCCGCAACTAACATTGCTCCCACACTATCTGTATTCGGCATAACAATAATAAATTCTTCCCCACCCAAGCGTACTAAATAATCGGTATTGCGAATAATTTCCGTAATTACTTCCGCCGTTCTGCGCAAGACAGCGTCACCTACGGGGTGTCCCCAAGTGTCATTAACAAGTTTAAAACGATCTAAATCCAAAATTGCCATCGCCATTAACTCTTGATAGCGATCTGCCCGCTCTAATTCTTCGGCAATGCGTCTTTCAAAATATAAGCGATTGTAAGCACCCGTAAGCGCATCACGACTACTATAATATTCCGTTTCTTTTTGTTTTAACCAATTTTCAGTAATATCGCGAAAATTAATTGCTGTGCCAATTACAACGTCGTCTTTATCGAAAACAGGTGCTGCTTGTCCCGCAATATAATATTCGCTTCCATCTTTAGCTACAATGACAATATTCTCTGGGGAAACAATTGCTTTTCTAGCTGCTAACACTAGTTTAGCCGGATTAGCTGCGGGCTGTTTGGTTGTAGCATTCCGCAGCTCGAGAATTTCCTCTAAATCACGCCCCAAAGCATCTGCTTTAGACCAACCCGTTAAAGTTTCAGCAACTGTATTGACAACTAGAACTTTCCCCAAGTCATCTGTTACAATTACCGCTTCTTGGATAGATAAAACTGTCGCAGCAAAAATCGCCTGCTCGCGGGCTAATTGTTGTTCTGTTCTTAAGCGCTCACTTTGCGCCCAAACTACATTCATCAACATTTGCAAATTAAAAACATCGTCTTGGCTATAGTCGGACTTCTTGTTAGCCACGCCCGCTACGGCCACAATTTTGTCGCGATCAATCACCGGTAACGAAAGAAACTTATCAATCTGTAGATGTCCTGCGGGGCAACCATGCTTCTTACCTAAATAATTCTCATAATCATTAATTATAATTTCTTTACGTTGTCGTACCGCTTCGCCCCACAAACCTACATTAGGTAGAGAATATAATCTTTGCTGTTCGTGAACCCGACACTCTTCTAACACGGTTTGCGACCAATTATGCAATAAAAACTCCTGTTTTTGTTCATCGTATAAAAAAATATACCCAATCCTACTACCTGTAACTGCAATTATTTCTTCCAACGATTTAGCAAATAACTCTTCCAAAGAAATATTCTTTAGTTGTGTTAATTGTAAATGTGCCGTTTTAATTGCTAAATTATTTTTTAATTGTTGTTGTTGTTCAATATTAGCTGTTACATCTCGGGCTACACCAAACAAGGTTTGCCCATAAGGATGCACCCGCCAATCTAAATAGCGATATGAGCCATCAAGGTGGCGATAACGATTAACAAAACCCAGTAATTGTTCTTGCTTCCCTAAGCTAATCATGGCAGCCTTTGTCGCCTCTAAATCCTCATGATGCACGAGGGTTAAAAATTCCTTGCCCACTAATTGTTCTGTGTGATAACCTAATGTTTCTGTCCAGGCAGCATTGACTTTAAGCAATCGACCCGTTAGATCGGCAATGCATAATAAATCAGGATTTACCGCAAAAATGCCTTCCAATTCTTCATTTTTTTCGCGCACACGCATTAAATCTGTGATATCAGCTAAGGTACCAATAAAATGTTTTTGCCCCTGAGCGTTGGTAAAAATACCACCACGTGCCACAACCCATTGCCACTGCCCAGCTTTATTGCGCAGACGATGCGGCACTTCAAAACGAGGAATTTTCCCTTTGATAAAGGCCTGCATAACATTCTCTAGCCGCTCTTTATCTTCTGGATGCCAGCGTTTACGCCAAAATTCGTAACCATCTTCTGCTTCATCAACTGCATAACCCAAGATTTGTTTGTATTCTGGAGTTATATACATTTTTTGAGTTTGTAAGTCTAGATCCCATAACCCGACTGCGGCACACTCAAAAGCCAATTGAAAACGCCGTTCATTTTCACGCAATTTGGCTTCCGCAAGCTTTAATTTATTAATATCGACGTGAGTAATAAACATTTTTTGCGGCTGCCCTTCAGTATCCCATTCGATAACGCGACCACTGTTTAGCACCCACACCCAAGAGCCATTTTTGTGCTTCATCCGCGTTTCCACAGAATAATAGGGAGTTTTTTCATAGAAATGTTGTTGCAAAGCAGCATAAGCTCTTTGTAAATCTTCGGGATGCGTATTCTCTTCCCAAGTAGTGAGGGTCGGCGCAAGTTCTTGCTTTGTATAACCAATTATTTCTGCCCAGCGTTCATTATAAACACTTTCGCCTGTTTTAATGTTCCATTCACAAGTACCGATACCAGCACTTTGCAAAATTAGCTCCAAATACTTTTGCCCTTGTTCGCTACTTGTTGTTACACTTGCTGTTTTCATCTTCTAATCCCGCCCATCCTACACTTTATCTTAGTTTCTCGTACAAATTTTCAGCTATTTTTCCGATAACGACAGATTGGTTTAATTATACACCTATTTCTAATTACTAGGATGTTTTTTAATTTATTTTATAGCTTTTCTTACTTTTTTGTAATCATTCCTCGTTATAAATAGTAAAGCTGTTTATAGCTAGCAGGTTCTTTACCTATTCGCAGTTGTATTCCCGACTATATTCCTGTCTATTTCTCAGCTTTCTAATATACTAGCCCCTAAAGTGTTAGTTCACAAATTAAACAAGCTACCGTTTTGAAGCTTACAGCTGCTTAAAACCTACTCTAATTTGCAAAAACTGCAAAATAAATTAACAACTTAAACTCAAGTTTTGCAAAAATATTTACCTTTTTTAGCTAACAAAAAGGACTGTATCAATAATTTCTTATTGATACAGTCCTTTATATATGATCTTTTTATTCTGCTGTAAATGGCAACAAAGCAATATTACGGGCACGTTTAATAGCCACAGTAAGTTGTCTTTGATGTTTCGCACAGTTACCAGAAATACGACGAGGTAATATTTTACCACGTTCTGTAACGTAACGGCGTAAACGAGAAAGATCCTTATAGTCAATTGTTTCTACTTTATCAACACAGAAGCTACAAACTTTTTTTCTAGCGCGTCTGTTTTTATCACGTCTCATTTGCTCTACCTCCCTTTTTTTAGCTTCCAAAACTATTGTTTTGAAATTGCTATGCAACTCCATAGCGTAATCCCACTCTAAGCATGCTTAAAATGGCACTTCATCGTTTAAATCAACATCACTACCGAATGATTGCACTACATCTTGCACTTGATCTTTATCTTCTGATTTCGCAACACTTGCTCCCTGTCTCCGCTCTAATGCTTCTAAGTTATTAGCAATAACTTCAGTTACATAGCGTTTAGAACCGTCTTTTGCATCATAAGAGCGCACTTGTAGTCTCCCGTCTACGAGAACTTTGCTGCCTTTATTCAGATTATTACCGCAAAACTCAGCTGAATTTCCCCAGACTACAATTGGTATGAAGTCGGCTTCTTGAGCGTTATCTTTCGTGGTAAAACCCCTATTTACAGCTAGTGTAAAACTAGCAACAACTTTGCCTGTGGGAGTATATCTAACCTCAGGATCTTTGGTTAAACGTCCTACTAATATAACCTTATTCACGTATATACGCCTCCCGGTTATTCGCCTTTTCTAATAATCATGTGACGTAGTATCTCGTCAGTAATCTTCATTACACGATCAAGTTCTGTAACTACTGCTGCTTCTGCTGCAAAGTGAACTAGGCAATAGAAACCTTCCAAACAGTCGTTAATTTCATAAGCTAAGCGTTTTTTACCCCAACGGTCGATTTTTTCTACTGTACCACCGTTGTTTGTAATTAAAGCCTCGAACTTACTGATTACCGCGTTTGTCGCTTCCTCGTCCATCGTCTTAATGATGTACATTACTTCATAATTGTTCATGAAAGCACCTCCTCCTCTGGTCTTTGGCCCCTAACTTGCTTAGGAGCAGGGGAATCTATATTAATTAAATATATAGACATAATATTATAGCATTACACTTTGACTTTGGCAAGAAAAACTTGCATTTTCCTTGTCCAAACTTTATTTTATACATTAAAACGGAAATGAGTTACATCGCCATCTTTCATAATATATTCTTTACCTTCTAGACGCACTAAGCCCTTTTCTTTAGCCGCATTTTGCGAACCACAAGCGATTAAATCATCATAAGATACGATCTCCGCCCGAATAAAGCCGCGCTCAATATCACTGTGAATTCTGCCTGCTGCCTGTGGTGCTTTGGTACCAATTTTAATTGTCCAAGCCCGTACTTCTTGCTCACCTGCAGTTAAAAAAGTAGTTAACCCTAACAGTTTATAACTAGCTTTAATCAAGCGTGCTAAGCCAGATTCTTCTAACCCTGCCGCTTGTAAGAATTCTTCCGCTTCTTCACCTTCTAGTTCGGCAATTTCTGCTTCTAATTTTGCTGAAATGCAAACGACTTGCGCGTTTTCTGAAGCCGCATATTCTTGAACTTTTTGTACATATTCATTGTCATAAGGATTAGCTACTTCTTCTTCACTAACATTGGCAATGAATATACTCGGTTTATTAGTCAGTAAGTTTAAAACGCTAATTGTTTCTAACTCCTCATCACTTAAACCCATACGCCTTACGGGAATAGCTTCACCCAATTGTTTGGCTATTTTCTCTAACACTTCTTTTTCTTGTGCTGCTTTTTTGTCGCCAGCTTTAATCATTTTGTGTAAACGCTCAATACGCTTTTCTACCCCTTCAATATCGGCTAGACAAAGCTCAGTATTGATAATTTCAATATCACGCAATGGATCTAAATTACCTTCTACATGGGTAATATTTTCATCTTGGAAGCAACGCACTACTTGCGCTACCGCATCAACTTCGCGAATATGAGCCAAAAATTTATTGCCTAAACCTTCGCCTGTAGATGCGCCTTTTACTAAACCCGCAATATCCACAAAGCGCATTGTCGCTGGTAATACACGTTTACTATTATTCATCGCTCTTAAAACTTCTAAGCGTGCATCTGGAACTTCTACTACACCCACATTCGGCTCAATTGTGCAAAATGGATAGTTAGCGGCTTCGGCACCCGCTTTTGTGATTGCATTAAATAAAGTACTTTTCCCAACATTTGGTAAGCCAACAATCCCAACTTCTAAACTACTAATACTCAAAGAAAATCCCACCTTCTAATTTTTTCTATTTACCTTCAGCTTTTTTAACTATATCACGTACCGCGCGTTCAAATTTGATGCGCGGAATCATTACTTGGCGCTGACAACCCAAACATTTTAGCGCAAAATCCACCCCTGTTCGGGTAATTTCCCACTCATTTATACCACAAGGGTGAGGTTTTTTCATTTTCACAACATCGCCAACTTGATATTTCATGATTTCCATAAAAATCCCCCCTAAAGAAAAATCGACCTGCGAACATCTACACAAGTCGATTATGCCCTATTAAGATTATCATTTTTTCGCTAATTTTGCAATATCTAGCGAGTAGCCTTCAAAAAAAACTCTTTCCGCGACCAATCAACCAATTTCGGTTATATGAGTTACTTCAAACCCTTTTTCCCGTAATTTTTCTACTAATAATTCTTTTTTATCGACCACATCAGCGCGAATTACTAACTCTTTCTTCCCATTTTTCATGGGCGTAGTCACAATACTGGTGATATTTAGACTTAAATCGCGAAACACATTAGAAATTTCTCCGAGTACGCCAATGCGATCATTAGCATTGATTGTTAAACGAGTTTTCCCTTCTAACAAGCCCATAGTATCTACAAAAACTTTAAAAATATCAGTTTCGGTAATAATACCCTGAACTTTATTTTCAGCATCAACGATAACCAAACCACCAATACGACGTTTATACATCAAAAGCGCCGCTTCTTCAATTGTCGCCTCACCACCGATGGTAATTACATTGCGCGTCATAATGCTTTTGGCGGTAAGTTTCCCTAACAGATAACTTAGCTCATGTTTATCTAAAGTCGTTGCTGACGACGGTGTTGCTTGGCGCACATCGCGATCAGTAACTATTCCCTGTAAAATCCCTTGGGCATCTACTAAAGGTAAGCGCCGCACTTTACTGACACGCATAATTTCTGCCGCATCTAAAATGCTAATATCAACACTTGCGGTAATTGGTTTACTGGTCATATAGTTTTGTACAAACACAATATTTCCCTCCTCAGATTAAGCTTTAGCCACCTAGATAGGCTTTTCTCACTTCTTCGCTATTCGCTAATTCTTTTGCCGAACCCGCCAAAGCTATTTTCCCGGTTTCTAAAACATAAGCGCGATGTGCAATGGAAAGAGCCATATGGGCATTTTGTTCAACTAACAACACCGTTGTCCCACTTTGATTAATTTCTTGGATTATATTAAAAATTTCTTTTACTAGCAGCGGGGCAAGTCCCATTGAGGGCTCATCTAGCAACAACAGTTTTGGCCGACTCATTAAGGCTCTGCCCATCGCTAGCATCTGCTGTTCGCCCCCAGATAAAGTACCAGATAACTGTTCTTTACGCTCTAATAACCGCGGAAATTTCTTAAAGACATCCTGCATATCTTGCTCAATTCCAGCCTTATCATTCCGCAAATATGCCCCTAATTCTAAATTCTCTAAAACGCTCATATTGGCAAATACACGCCGCCCTTCCGGCACTTGTGACAGGCCTAAGCTTACAATTTTATGAGGTGCTAAGCCAGCAATATTTTGCCCCTCAAAAGTAACCTCACCTTTTTTAGGTGTCAATAAGCCCGAAACAGTTCGTAAGGTTGTGCTTTTACCCGCACCATTAGCCCCGATTAAGGTTACTATTTCCCCTTGATTAACCTCAATACTTACATCATGCAAGGCATGAATTGCGCCATAAAAAACATCAATATTGTTTACTTTTAACATCCTAACTAACCTCCTCGCCTAAATATGCTTCTATTACACGAGGATTATTTTTAATTTCCTCAGGTGTCCCTTGCGCAATCAGACACCCATATTCTAGCACATATATCCGCTCACAAACACCCATTACCAAACTCATATCATGTTCGATTAGTAAAATCGATAATTTAAATTTTTCCCGAATCCAAGCAATTAATTTCATCAGTTCGTGAGTTTCTTGGGGATTCATTCCTGCCGCGGGCTCATCTAACAGTAAAAACTGTGGTTCTGTTGCCAAAGCACGAGCGATTTCTAAGCGCCGTTGTTCGCCATAAGGCAGATTTTTAGCAATTTCATAAGCCTTATCTTGTAGACCAAAAATCTCTAACAATTTTAGCGCTTTTTCTGTAATCTCTTGTTCTTCTTTGTAGTATCGCCCTAGTCGAGTAATACTTTCTAATAAACTGTATTGTACATGATAAGTATACGCGATTTTAACATTATCTAAAACACTTAATTCCGAAAACAAGCGAATATTTTGGAAAGTACGAGCCATACCCATTTGGGTGACTTTAAAAGAAGGTAACCCTTTAGTATTTTTGCCCCGAAACACAACTTCGCCCTCTGTTGGTTGATAAACCCCTGTAATCAAGTTAAATGCGGTAGTTTTACCCGCACCATTTGGCCCAATCAACCCCACTAACTCGCCCTGCTTAATGGTTAAATTCAGATTAGAAACCGCTCGTAAGCCGCCAAAAGTAATGCCCATTTTATTTATTTGCAGAATGTCCACTTTTAGCACCTCCTAAGCGAAATAATCTTTGTAAATTTAATTCTGTTGTACCCAATAAACCTTGCGGACGATAAATCATCATAATAATTAAGCTAATCGAGTATATAATCATCCGCCATTCTGGATATTCCGATAAAGCTGCCGTAATAAAAGTCAGCACTATTGCCCCTACCACTGAACCAGTAATACTACCTAACCCACCTAGAACTACCATCGTTAAAATATCAAAAGATTTCATAAAGGTAAAAGAAGCTGGATGCGCAATATAGTAGTAATGTGAGAACAGGCCGCCCGCTAGACCTGCAAAAGCTGCCCCCACAGTGAAAGCCAACACTTTATATTTCGTGGTATCAATCCCCATAGTTTCCGCGGCAATTTCATTTTCGCGAATTGCTAGGCAGGCTCGCCCAGGTGCTGAATTAATTAAATTTTTCACCACAAAAATTGTAAATAAAGCGAACATAAAAGCATAAGTAAAGTTAGTTTCGCGGGCAATACCCATAAAGCCAGAGGCCCCACCTACATAGTTGATATTTAAAATCGCTACCCGAATAATCTCTCCCAAGCCTAGCGTGGCTATTGCTAAGTAATCGCCTTTGAGGCGTAGCGTTGGTAATCCAATCAGTAAGCCTAATAGACCGGCTGCGATCATGCCAAAAACTAAAGCCACTTCAAAAGGCAGTGCTAATTTAACGGTCGCAATCGCAGACAAATAGGCTCCTACCGCCATAAAACCGGCATGCCCAATAGAAAATTGTCCCGTAAAACCATTGATGAGATTTAGACTTACCGCCAAAATAATATTAATACCAATAGAAACTAAATTGGCTTCCCAAAATGCCCCAATAATATCAAACGCAATACAAGCTTGCATTAAAATAAACACGGCTATTGCTAAAAGCAAAGACAGTAAATCTTGTTTTTTCATTGTCTTCATTACCGTCACCTACACTTTCTCACGCGTATTTTTTCCCAACAAGCCTGCTGGTTTAAATAATAAAATTAAAATCAAAATCGCAAAGGCTGCAGCATCACGCAAGGTCGAAGAGATAAAGCCACTAACCATCGCTTCTACCACACCCATGATTAAACCACCCAATACTGCCCCAGGAATAATACCAATGCCGCCCAACACTGCCGCCACAAAGGCTTTTAGCCCTGGCATAATCCCCATAAGTGGGTCAATAGAGTTATAATAAATACCTACTAACACCCCTGCCGCTGCCGCTAAAGACGAACCTAAGGCAAAGGTATAGGAGATAACTTTGTCAACATCAATTCCCATAAGTCGCGCCGCATCAGTATCATAAGATACTGCCCGCATCGCTTTACCAGCCTTCGTTTTTTGAACAATATAAGTTAGAGCCACCATTAAAACTAAGGCTACCGATAAAATTAAAATTTGTTGGCTGTTTACAATTAAACCGCCTAAGTGGTATACTTCCGCGCCAAATACACTAGGAAAAGTCCGTGGTTGAGGCGTTACAAATAAAATCATGCCATATTCTAGTAAAAGAGAAACCCCGATTGCCGTAATTAAAACCGCAATTCTTGGCGCGTTTCTCAGCGGTTTATAAGCTAATTTTTCGATAATCATCCCGATAATACTTGCAGCCACCATCGCAAATAGTAGGGCCGGAAAAAATGGTAATTTCAAAACGGTAATCGCTACAAATCCTGCATATGCGCCTACCATATAAATATCTCCATGGGCAAAATTTATTAACTTGATAATCCCATAAACCATTGTATAGCCTAGGGCAATTAGAGCATAAATACTCCCTAAAGATACCCCATTGATTAATTGCTGCAAAAATTGCATGATAAATGAGCTGCTTTCCATAAAGTTAATCCTCCTGGATAAAATACTTTATGGTGGGCTAGGGAATCTAGCCCACCTTAGTTTATAGATTTTTATTTTTCAAAGACTAGGGATTTACTTTTTCTTTAAAGATTTGTTTACCGTCTTTAAAGGCAACAATTACAGCACTTTTTACGGCATCATGTGTTGCATTTAGGCTAATTTTTCCGGAAACGGCCGCATAGTCTTTAGTCTTTTCTAATTCATCACGAATTTTAGTCGGATCTGCACTATTAGCACGTTTAATCGCTTCTACAACCATCATAGTTGCATCATAAGCAAGCGCTGCAAAAGCGTCTGGAGTTTCATTATATTCTTTTTTATAGTTCGCTACAAAAGCTTTTACCGCTTCACTTGAATCGTCTGGGGAGTAGTGATTACTAAAAAATGCATTGTCTAAAGCTGTTTGTCCAGCAATTTCTGGTAATTTAGCTGAATCCCAACCATCGCCACCTAAAAATGGTGCCGTAATGCCCATCTCTCTTGCTTGCTTAATAATTAAGCCAACTTCTTGATAATAACCTGGTACAAAAACTACATCTGGGTTTTGGGCTTTAATTTTGGTTAAAGTTGCTTTAAAGTCCGTATCTTTTTGTAAATACGCTTCTTGAGCTACAATTGTACCTCCATTTTTCGCAAATTGCTCTTGGAAGAATTTGCCTAAGCCTTTAGCATAGTCACTACTATTTTCGATATATAATGCTGCTGTTTTGGCATTCAAACTTTTAGAAGCAAAATTTGCCATTACTGAACCTTGGAAAGGATCAATAAACGCGGCTCTAAATAAATATTCTCTAGTTTTACCAGTTTTAGGATCTACCGTTACCGCTGGATTAGAGGCAGTCGGACTTATACCTAATACTTTATATTTTTGGTTAATTTCAGCTCCAGCAATAACGCTTGAAGACGCAATTGGAGCAATAGAAGCAATTACTTTATCGCTAGTAATGAGCTTTTGCATAGCATTAGCTGCTTCTGCAACTTCACTTTTGTTATCAGCTACTACCAATTCTAATTTCTTGCCACCTAAAACGCCACCCTTGGCATTGATTTCTTTAAGAGCCAATTTAGCCCCGTTTGAAGCTGATTTTCCGAAAGAAGCATTAGTACCAGTCATTTCTAAATTAGCACCAATTTTTAAAATATCGCCGGCTTTATTATCAGCTTTTTTTTCGCCGCCACAACCAACTAGCAAGCTACCTGCTAATAAAGCTACACCTAAAATACTAAAGAGTTTTTTACTTTTGGCAAACATTATCTCAACTCCTATATTTTTTAAAATTGCTATGGCCCGCCTCCAAAGGAGACAGGCTTTTAGCTATAGTTTCTAGAATTCTCTTAAAAACCAAATTATAAATTAATTCTTTCTTTAAAGGTTTGTAAACCATTTTTCATTTCAATGATTACTACCCCTTTAACAGGATTATGTTTGGCATCTAAAGATAATTTACCCGTTACTACTTGTAAATCTTTAGTTTTAGCTAAAGCATCGCGAATTGCTTTAGGATCTGTACTATTGGCACGTTTAAGTGCATCCACTAACATTAAACCAGCATCATAGCCAAGTGCTGCAAGGGCATCTGGTGCTTGATTATAGATTTTTTTGTAATCTGCTACAAATTTTTGAATTCTTGGATCTTTATCTTCTGGTGAATAATGGTTACAGAAATAAGTATTATTCAACGCATCCGCACCAGCAATTTCAGCTAAACGTGGCGAATCCCAACCATCTACCCCAATAATTGGCATGTTCATACCTAACTCTCTAGCTTGTTTTACAATCATACCTACTTCTTGGTAGTAAGCCGGAATAAAGATAACTTCTGGGTTTTGGGCTTTTATCTTAGTTAAAGTTGCTTTGAAATCCGTATCCTTTTGCAAGAAGGCTTCCTGAGAAATTATTTGTCCACCTAATTTTTTAGTTGTCTCGGTAAATACTTGCGCCAAGCCTTTAGAGTAATCGGAAGACGAATCTAAATAGACAGCGATTTTCTTAGCATTCAAGCTTTTAGCAGCAAAATTTGCCATTACTTCTCCTTGTAGCGGATCAATAAAGCAACTTCTAAAGAGATATTCTCTTAATTTGCCATTATCAAAAGTAATTTTTTCATTTGTACCGGTTGGTGTTAACAATGGTACTTTATTATCAGTTGCAATCTGTGCAGATGCTAATACAGAAGCACTAACTACTGGACCAACCACAACAGAAACCTTATCTTTAGTTATTAGTTTTGTTGTCGCATTAGAAGCCTCTGAAATTTCAGACTTATTATCAGTGTAAATAAAATTAATCTTTTTACCATTTACACCACCTGCGGCATTAACTTCATCAATCGCCATTTTAAAACCATTGAATGTAGATTTTCCAAAACTAGCTACCCCACCGGTAAGTTCGAAATTGCCGCCAACTTTGATTTCATTAGTGTCAGCCGCTTTTTTCTCGCCCCCGCAGCCTGTAAGCGCCGTCAGCATTAACATTCCTGCACACAAAACACCTACTGCCTTTTTCCAAGACTTTTTCATCGGTATTTGCCCCCTCATTTTAGATAGATTTTGTCCATTTTGACAAAACTTAGTTTTTTTAAAGTTTACAATCGAATAGACATAGTCTTTCTTTTCTTTTCTCTTGTAACAACTTGTATTATATTATAAAAAATTATACCTTTACTTGTCAACATCTTTAGAAAAAAATACAATATAAAAAAGCGATAAGTTATGAAAAAATCACAACTTATCGCTTTTTTATACATTTTAGACAGAGATTATTGTACCTGTGTATTTTTTATACTTTCACTTCTACCATTGAATACCGCACCTTCTTCAACTACAAAGGCAGCCGCCTTTACATCGCCGGTTACAAAAGCTGTTTCCATTAATTCAATCTTACCCGTAGCATTAATGTTTCCTGTAATATTACCAGAGATAGTAATATTATGTACACTAATGTCCGCGACAATTTTAGCTTCACTACCTACCAAAATATCGCCGTTAACTGTTATTTGCCCTTCAAAAACCCCATCTATGCGGACAGTTCCCGCACAACTGATCGTTCCCTTAAACTCTGAACTTTTTCCGAGCAAAGTTTCAATATTACTAGTATCTACTGCTGCTTTCGCTTTTTTACTTGAGCCAAACATATATTTTTTTCTCGCTCCTTTATCTGCGTACTTTAAACTTATATAACTTACAGGATAAAACTGCTAACTTAGTCAGTAGCTTCACGAAACTATCTTATTGCATAAAAGTCATCGGATTAACTTCTCGGCCATTTACACGCACTTCATAATGAACATGTGGACCAGTACTCATACCTGAGTTGCCGACGTAAGCAATAACATCACCTTTTTTAACTTGTTGACCTATAGCTACCACAATAGCCGAATGATGTCCATACGCTGTTACATAGCCATAACCATGATCTATTTCTACATACCGACCATAACCACCATACCAGCCAGCATTAGTAACTACTCCATCCGCAGTAGCATGTATTGGCGTCCCAATGGAATTGGCAATATCTACGCCTGGATGCCAATCACTCCCATAACCAAAGGGAGATTGTCGCCACCCAAAACGTGAAGTAATATCACCTTCAGTTGGCCAAATAGAAGGCGTTCTCGCTAATTTTTGATTGCGTTCTTCTAATTGACTTTTTAATTCTTTTAAACTAGCATCTTTGCTTTTCAAAGCCGCTTCCAAACTATTTAGCTGTAGTTGCAGACTATCTACGTTATTTTTAGCGATAGGACCACCTTGCCCACCACTACGTTCTGTTCTTTCAACACCCGAGCGCGAAGTAGAACTCGTTTCAGGGTTGCCCAAAGCTCGTTTAACTTCATTTTCTAGCGCTTCTATTTCTGATATTTGCTTTTGTATTTCCGTAGTCTTTTGCGCTAAAACTACCAGTTTTTGTTCTTGCACATCTTTGTTGGCTCGCAGTTCTTGTAATTCAGACTGACTACTAGCTGCTTGTTGCACGGTATATGCTTGGTAGGTAAATAAACCTGCACATACCACTAAACAAGTAGCTATTGAGCCCGCTATTAGCTTAAGACGCTTGATTGGTACTCTTAAACTATAAATTTTATCATCGCGGTGCGGCACGATCATAAAGGTATATTCACGCTTATCCGGTTTTTTCTTTGTTAACTTCACCAATCTAATCCTCCCAAACCAATATATTAACTCCACCCCATATTCTAATATATTTTAGTAATTAAGTCAAAATCTTTATAAAAAGAAAACATGCAGCCTCTACGTCAATGCGCGTGGCTGCATAAAATTACAAATATTGTCTTGTATTATTTTTGCTCTGTCCAGCAATCACTTACTGTTTTCGCTGTACTTTTCCTGTGCAGTTTTGATAGCTAACTGTTCTTCTTCTGTTAATACATGTGCTGAAGTGTTATTAATTATAGCTTTAGCATAACAACGCATATCTGTCCGTGAAATTAATCCCGACAAAACCAAACCATTATTGTATTCATCGAGCACCGCCATCGAATAACTCAAATCCCCAGCAATGTCATTATAGGCATTAAAACGAATGATCCCGACTTTTTGGATACAACCTTGCATTTTATGCTCCAAATACTGCTGTTTTTGCTCTAACCTTTGTAAATCTATCACATTTTTGTTAATTGCGTCCAAGCGCTTAATAAACATATCCTCAAGATTTTTATCTTCACTACCTTGCATAAGCAAAGTATATTTTTTTCGCATATTATTAAGTCTTACATATAAAACAATAATTAACAATAGTAAAAAGGCACACACTCCGGATAAAACACTAAGGACCATTTGTATATCGTACATAAATAACCTTCTTTCTCACAAAAAAATTATAATATTGTTGCTAAAACTGCGGCCACAATAATTGCTGGTAACCAGTTAGCTACTTTAATATCTTCTATTTCTAGCATTTTTATCGCCAACGCCAAAATACTTACTCCACCCACCGCCGTAATCTCGCGAATAACCGCCGGCGTAAAGTAGGCACTAAAAAATTCTGCCAATAAGGTTATTGAAGCTTGGTAAACAAAAACAGGAATTGCCGAAAACGCTACCCCAATTCCAAAAGTTGTTGCAAATACTATCGCTGACACCCCATCTAATACCGACTTAAGATATAACACTTCCGTTTGTCCCTGCAAGCCATCTTGAATACTGCCGACAATAGCCATAGCCCCCACACAATACACTAAGCTCGCGGTAATAAAACCCTCTTGAAATCTGCTCTGCCGCATTTTAGGAAAAAGGTAATTAGTCAATTGCATCAGTTTACTCGCCAAACTTTGCATATACTTTTCTAAATTCAATTGTTCGCCAATAATAATGCCAATAACTAAACTTAAAATTACAATTAACAAATTTTCGGTTTTCAGTGCCATTTGCACACCAATAATACCTACCGTGATTTTTAAGGCTTGCATAATCGGCTGTTGATACTTTAGCAAAAAGCTGTTGCCCAAACCCGAGCCAATTAAGCCCCCCAGTAAAACTGCCGCTGTATTTGCGATTGTTCCTTTCACTAACTACATTCACCACCGTTTTGTGCCCAACAACTGTTCTAGCAATTCTTCTAGATTTTGCAGGCCATAATAATCAATTTCAATTTTTCCTTGTGCTTGAGTACCTTGGATCTTCACCTTAGTTCCTAATCGTTCAATCAGCTGTTCTTCGATAGCTTTTAAATGCACATCACCAGCCGCCAACATAGTTGGTTTCCCTGCTGATTTAGGTTTTTGTTGCTTTACCAGTTGCTCTACCTGTCGCGCTGTCAAATTTTCAGCAATTACCTGTTGCCACAACCGTTTTTGTTCGCCGGCTTCACTCACAGCTAGTAAGGGCCGCACTTGACCAACCGAAACCTTTCCCGCCGCCAACTGGGTTTGGATATACTCTGGCAAAGCTAATAGGCGCAAAGCATTACTGATAGCGGTACGGCTTTTGCCAATTTTTTGAGCCAATTGTTCTTGAGTAATTTGCAAACTTTCCAACAAGCTTTTCAGAGCTTGGGCCTCTTCGATCGCATTTAGATCCTGCCTTTGAATATTCTCTATTAATGTGACTTGTTGCAATTGTACATCTGAATAAGGCCTAATTAAAGCGGGAATTGCTGTCCAACCCAATAACTTAACAGCTCGCAACCTTCTCTCACCCGCAACTAATTCATAGTTTGTCGGTAATTCAGGATGCACACGTACAATAATTGGTTGTACTAAGCCTTGCTGCTTGATAGATATCGCCAATTCTTGTAGCTGCTGTGCCGCAAAAACTTTGCGGGGCTGATATCTACAGGGTAAAATTTGGGCGATCTTAATTAACTCTGCTGCTGTTTCTGGTGTATTTTGCTGCTGTTTCACTTAGTTTTTCACCTTATTTTTACTTTTTTGTTTCACGTGAAACTTTAGCTTTGTTGCTGGCATTATTCGGGATACGAATTGTTAAAACTATTTCTTCTGGCAAAACTTCTTCTTGCATTTTAATATTAACAGCTAAAATATCTTTTACCTCTGCCAAAGATTTTTTTAGAGTATTAATAATAATCCGCGCATCTTTAACCACTATTTTTAACTTCTTTTTATCGCCATTATCCGTTTCCGCCACCTCTGGCTTATTTAACAAGATATTATCTATTAAAGTTTCTGTCTGACGCACAGTTAAATCTTTGGCTAAAATATCTTGTACAACTTTTAACTGCAACTGTTCTTCTTCTAATTTCAATAAAGCACGCGCGTGACGCTCCGTTATTTTCCGCTCATACAAATGTGCTCTTACCGCTTGCGGCAACCTTAAAATCCGCAATTTATTTGCGATTGTCGATTGTTGCTTGCCAACTCTTTTCGCGACTTCTTGTTGCGTCATATTAAATTCACTCATTAGCTTTTGATAGCCTTCGGCTTCTTCAATAAAATGCAGATCCTCGCGTTGCAAATTCTCAATCATGGCAACTTCAGCAATTTGCTTATTAGTATAACTAGCAATAATCACCGGAACCTTCTTTAAGCCCGCTAATTTTGCGGCCCGATATCTTCGCTCACCAGCAATAATCATGTATTCTCCACTATCTGTTGGACTAACCAGTAACGGCTGCAATACCCCAAAATTGCTAATTGATTCAGCTAATTCATTTAAACTTTCTTGAATAAAGTTTTTTCGCGGTTGATCTTTATTTGGTATTATTTTTTGTACATCTACTTGTATAATATTGGACAATTTTTTATCTGCATTTAGACTACTTTCGCGTTGATTAAAACTCGCCGACACAAGCTGCCACCTCCACCAAATACAACATTATTTACAAGGGATTTTTTTCGGGAATTCCTGCTTTTCTAGGATAAGTCTTCGCTGTAGAACGTTCTTTTTTAATATAAATCACAACGCGCTTATCCTCTAACTCTGGCAATTGCACCTGCTTTATTTTAATTATTTTCCCACCTAGGATTTTTAAAGCCGCCTCAGCCTGCTCTACCTCTAGTTGATAATTGCTTGCTTTCATGGCTACAAAAACACCGCCTGTTTTTAATAAGGGCAGACAATATTCTGCTAAAATCTGCAAGCGTGCCACAGCGCGTGAGCAAACTAGATCGTATTGTTCGCGATGTTGCTTACTCCGACCGGCATCTTCAGCTCGCAAATGACAGGTAACAATTTGTTGTAAACCTAAATTCTCAATAACTTGGTCTAAAAATTTCAGGCGTTTCGCCAAAGAATCCATTAGCACAACATCTAGCTTGGGTTGTAAAACCTTGAGTGGTACTCCTGGGAAGCCTGCCCCTGTTCCTAAATCACATATTTTAGCACCGCTATTAAAAATTTCTGGTTCATAGGCATAAAAAGAATCTAATATGTGTTTTAAGACTACTTCACGAACTTCAGTAATTGCCGTTAAGTTCATTACCTTATTTGTTTCAATCAGTAACTCATAATATTGCTCTAGTTGTGTTACTTGCGCTTCTGACAAGACAAAGCCAGCTTGTTGGGCGTATTTTTGTAAACAATCTCTAAATTTCATTTTTCTCCCTACGCTTTTGCTCCAAGTATATTAACAAAACACTGATATCAGCAGGTGAAACACCTGAAATTCTACTAGCTTGGCCGATAGATAAGGGACGCCGGGCAATCAATTTTTCCCGCGCCTCTAATCCTAGCTCTTTTATCTCTTGATAATTTATCTCCGCCGGAATTTTTTTACTCTCTAACTTATTCGACTTCTCTACCTCTTTTTCCTGTTTCTTAATATAGCCTTCATATTTTACTTGAATTTCTAATTGCTCACTGGCCGAGGCACTTAATCTAGGCATAGCAAATTTTTCTACCAGACTTTGATAACTGACCTCGGGGCGTCTTAAAAGTTCTAATAAGTTAATCCCTGATTTTATCGGCGGCGTACCTAAGGTTGCCAACTTAGCTTGCACTTCTTGATTCGGAGCGATATTTGTTGTTCTAAGTTGTAATAACCCCTGTTCAATTTCGGTTTGTTTCGCACAAAAAACAGCATAACGCTGCTCATCAACTAGCCCTAATTCTCGCCCTTTGGGTGTTAAGCGCAAATCAGCATTATCTTGCCGCAGTAAAAGTCGATATTCAGCCCGTGAAGTCATCATCCGATATGGTTCATTAGTTCCTTTAGTCACTAAATCATCAATTAGTACGCCAATATAAGCCTCCGCTCGCCCTAAAATAAACGCTTCTTGCTGATTAAGCTTACGCACTGCATTAATTCCCGCCATCAAACCTTGTGCGGCTGCTTCTTCATAACCACTTGTTCCGTTAGCTTGACCTGCGGAAAATAAACCTTTAATTTCCTTATGCTCTAAAGATGCTTGTAACTGCAAAGGATCTAAACAGTCATAATCAATTGCATAACCCGCACGCATCATTTTCGCTTGTTCTAAGCCTGGGATAGTCTGTAAAAATTTTATTTGAACATCAGCTGGTAAAGAAGTCGACATCCCTTGTACATACATCTCGCTCGTACTTAAGCCCTCTGGCTCCACAAATAATTGATGCCGTTCTTTATCCGCAAAACGCATTAACTTCGATTCAATCGAAGGACAATAACGCGGCCCTACTCCTTCTACCAAACCATTAAACATTGCCGCTTGATGCATATTATCATGAATTACCTGATGCGTCGTCTCATTGGTGTAGGTTAAATAGCACGATACTTGTGGTAACGTCCGCTCCGTACTTAAAAAAGAAAAAAAGTGTGGCTGGGTATCGCCTGCTTGCTCTTCCATCCGCGCATAATTTAAAGAGCGCGCATCAACTCTGGCAGGAGTCCCAGTTTTAAACCGCATAATCTTCACCCCTGCAGCTCGCAGGCTGTCTGAAAGTTTCAACGCCGTCCTTAAGCCATTGGGCCCAGAATCATAGGCTAATTTACCATAAATTATTTTTGAAGCCAAATAAGTACCCGTAGCTAAAATTACACATGGTGCTAAAAACTGCTCACCAGTTTCAGCTAAAACACCTTGAACCTGCTTATCTTCAATTAAGATAGCATCAATCATCAGTTGCTTTAAGTCTAAATTATCCTGAGCCTCAATAACTTGCTTCATTAAGTTCTGGTAAATAATTTTATCTGCTTGCGAGCGTAAAGCTTGTACTGCATGCCCTTTACCCGTATTAAGCATCCGCATTTGGATACAAGCCCGATCTGCATTAATGCCCATTTGTCCACCTAAAGCATCAATTTCTCTTACCAAATGCCCTTTAGCTGGCCCCCCCAAAGAAGGATTACAAGGCATCAAGGCCACATTATCTAAGCTAATTGTTGCCAGCAGAGTCTTTTTACCAAGTCTAGCAGCAGCTAAAGCCGCTTCACAGCCAGCATGCCCCGCACCAACTACGATAATATCATATTCATTACTACCCATTTCTTCACCTCAAAGCTATTTACCAATACAAAATCTGGAAAAAATTTCATTAATAATTTCATCTTGTACGCTCTCACCAGTAATACAGCCTAAATTATCAATACACAATCTTAAATCAATAACTGCACAATCTAAAGATATTCCCAGTTGCAAAGCCTGCTCAGCTTCTTGTAAATGCTGCGCCGCGGTCTGTAATAACTGTTCATGTCGAACATTTTGGATATATACATTATCCTCAAGCAACTGACCACTACTGCCAAATACTTGCTGAGTTAATTGCTCTTTAAATTCAGCCATGCCTTCTCCCGTTACCAAAGAAAGATAGATTGTTTTTTTCGGCTTATACAAGGCCAGTTGTGACTTAATTTTCTCTAAATCTGCTGGCACGTCAATTTTATTTACTAGGACAAAGTATTCTTGCTCCCCTATTGCTGCCAATAATTTTTCATCGTCTGCATTCAAGCCTTGAGATGCATCTAGCATTAATAAGACCAAATCCGCACTTTCTATATTGGAATAACTTTTAGCTACCCCTATTTTTTCAATTACATCTTCTGTCTCCCGAATACCTGCCGTATCTACAAGAACGATGGGGATACCAGCCACGATTAATTTTTCTTCAATAACATCACGTGTTGTCCCCGCAATGTTAGAAACAATTGCTCGCTCTTCTTGTAAAAGCAAGTTTAACAAACTAGATTTTCCCACATTAGGTTGACCCGTAATTACAACACGCAAGCCTTCTTTCAGTACCTTCCCGACTTTAGCACTATCCAATAATTCTTGTAGTTGTGTCTGCAAGGCTTGTAGTTTTGCGCTCACATCCTGAGCCGTTAAATCTTCAATATCTTCCTCAGGATAATCAATAACTGCTTCTAATTGTACCACAATATCTTTTAATAGTTGTCGATAGCTACTGATTTTTTTTGACAATAAACCTTTATGTTGTCGCATTGCCAGTTTTAAAGATGCCTGTGTTCTAGATTTTATTATATCAAGAACTGCTTCCGCTTGCGTTAAGTCTAAACGCCCATTTAAAAAAGCCCGCTGCGTAAATTCCCCAGGGTTTGCTAATCTAGCCCCATTTGCTAGCACTAAACTAAGGATTTTTTGCAATCCCGCAATACTAGAGTGAGCTTGAATTTCGACCACATCTTCAGCCGTATAAGAATGTGGTCCACGCATATAAACCACTAAAGCTTCATCAATAGCTTGCCCGTTAGGCTCAATTATCGTCCCATAAATTAAGCAGTGTGAATTGTTTTTTAATTTTTTTGAGCTTGCTGGCTGAAAAATTTTTTCTACAATCGCTAAACTTTTATTCCCACTAAGCCGTACAATTCCTATGCCACCTTCTCCTAAAGGCGTGGCAATAGCCGCTATAGTCATAACAACTATCCCTCCTGAAAAATTAAACCCAGTAATTTATTTATTACTGGGTTTATGATATCAAAATTACTTTTTCAATTCAATGACTACATAACGATAAGGTTCTTCACCTTCACTATTAGTTACAATGCGGCGATCCTCTTGTAAAGCTAAATGAATTACCTTGCGTTCATGCGGATTCATTGGTTCTAAAACAACTCTTTCACCTGTTCTCCGCACCTTACTAGCTAATCTTTTTGCTAAAGTAGTCAAGGTTTCCACCCGCCGACTGCGATAGTTTTCGACATCAATTACGATTCGAACACGTTGATTAGAATTTTTATTGGCAATCAAATTAGTGATATATTGCAACGAATCCAAAGTTTGTCCATGTTTACCAATTAAAATCCCTAAATCTTTCCCATGTAAATTAAAAGTAACCACACCATCAGCCGCCACTAGTTTTTCCATTAAAACTTCTAACTGCATATTTTTAAAGATGTTTTGCAAGAAATCCTTAGCCATTTCCACGGCTTGTTCTTGGGAAACTTTATCTACATTATCACTATCACTGGTTTCTAATACTGGTTCTTGTTCTAATTGATCTGCGAATTCATCTAGCTTGTCAGCCGCCTCACGCATTTGCTCAATTAAACTTACACGAACTTTGGCCATTTGTTTGCCAAATAACCCAAAAAACTTTTTACTGGATTCTTCTACTACTTCGATATTTACTTGTTCTTTTAGAACATTTAGCTCTTTTAATGCTGCCTCAACAGCTTCATCTACAGTTTTACCTGTTTTTTCTATAAAACTCATAAGCTCCCCCCACAAACGACTCCTACTTATTTTGCCTTTGCAGCCTCTTTTTGCATCATTAACCACTGTTGACCAATTTGCATAAAGTTAGTAATTATCCAATATAATACCAACCCTGCGGGAAATGTTAAACTAATATAGCCGATAAACACAGGCATAAAATACAGCATTACTTTATTTTGTGGATTTGTTACGTCTGTTATTGTTTGTTTAGATTGTACATAAGTCGACAATGCTGAAACAATCGGTAGAATATACGTTGGATCTGGAGCAGCTAAACTCTGTAACCACAAAAATGATGGTGTACCCACGTAACTAAAATCCCTAATTCCGTAGAAAATCGCAATTAAAATTGGCATTTGAATAATCATTGGCAAACAACCAGCTAACGGATTTATGCCCTCTGTTTTATACAAATTAGCCAACTCTACGTTTAAGCGTTCTTTATCATTTTTGTATTTTTCTTGTATCGCTTTCATTTTGGGTTGTAAATCTGACATCGCTTTCATTGATGAAATTTGCTTGGCAGTTACAGGATATAAAATTACTTTAATCATTACTGTCATCAGGATAATTGCCAAGCCGTAGCTTGGAAAGCCGATGCTATTTGTGACATTATAAAAAACTGTCAACACATTTTGAACTATTCCACTCAAAAAATCCAACCACTATCACTCCGTTTTTTGTTTATTTTTTAACCTGTCAAACAGGATCGTAGCCACCAGGATTAAAAGGATGACACTTGCAAAGTCTTTTTAAAGTCAAAAAAACCCCTCGTTTGCAACCATATTTTTCTATGGCCTGCATACTATAAGTAGAACAGGACGGATAAAATCTACAGTTATTGCCTAACAAAGGGGATATAGTAAGCTGATAACAACGTACTAACGCAATTAAAACTTTTTGTCCAATATGCATAAAATCAATCCTTATTGTGTGAATTCATTATGCCTGCTTTTTTTGCTAACCGCAAAAAAATTCTCTGATATACGGCAATTTCACTATTAATTAAAGCTTTGCGGGCTACCCAGACCAAATCATATCCGGGTTTCAATAATTGTTGTTGATGCCGAAAAACTTCCCGCATTTTACGTTTCAATCGATTGCGTAAGACTGCATTACCTAATTTTTTGCCTACGGCTAAGCCAATCCGTAAATTTTCGCTACCCGTAGAGAGTACATACAAGACCGAATAGTAGTCCACGTATGCTTTCCCTACGCGATAAACCATTTGAAAACCAGACTTGTTTGTTAGCTTATTTTTCTTGCGAAATGTAAATCTTTTTCTTTTTATCATATCTGACCCTATAACATCTACAATAATTTAAATAGGAAAAATAGGCCAACAAAAGTGGCCTATTATGCAGATATTTTCTTTCTGCCTCTCGCACGTCTTCTTTTCAAAACTTGGCGTCCACCTAAAGATTTCATACGCTCACGGAAACCATGAGTTCTTTTTCTCCACAAATTGTTTGGTTGGTATGTTCTTTTCACTACTAAACACCTCCTCAGTCAAATCTAATCAAAAATAGTACTATAGCTATTTTTTTTATTTAATATAGTCTATAAAACAAAAAAATTATTTCATAAACTCAAATTAACTTGTTGAAACTACAATTACATTTTAACTATATCGATTATAGTCTAGCTTGCCCCTCCTGTCAAGAAGCTATCTCGCTTTTAACTCTTAAAAAGATGTGTATAACTTTTTTATTGCTTGTGGAATAATATTTTCCTGTTGATAACTTACTTATAATCTGTTAAAATGTGGGTCGAGATAATATTTGAATTTGCAAAATATCACTACTTTCACCCATCTTATCCACAAATTAACCTTTTATCCACAGAGTTATCCACAAAAACGAAAATTAATCATATCTCCCCATTTTTCAAGTGAGGCAGATTATGATTAATATTTTTTTCGCACTAACACTTTTATTTTATGCACACAAAATATTTTTTTGTTGATAACTCTATCTTTTTTCCACAAACACCACCAACTACCAAAATAACTGAAAGGACTTACCTATGAACACAAAACAACTTGCGGACATCTGGGATTGTGTTTTAAAAGAAATGCAACCAACAGTATCCCCGATAATTTATTCCACTTGGTTTAAAACAGCCATACCGCTACGCATGGATGAAACTAATTTTGAAATAGGGGTACCTAAACAATTTGTTCAAGAATGGTTAGAACTAAATTATAAAGCCAGCCTCCAAGAAAAAATTAATAGCATAACCAAACAAAATTTAACCCTGAAAGTTATTAATTTAAATATTTCTGAAGAAGATCAGCCTCAAGCAAATTTTCAAGAAGAGTATCAGGCTGAACAGCCACCTACCAATAATACTTATAGATCGAATCAAACTAGCCGCAATGGGCTACAATTTTCACAGACATCAGAACGTTCGGATAAAAAACAGCTTTCTAATGTAACCAAAACTCAAAATTCGGAAACTGGCAATCTCTTTGCGCAAAACTTTTCCGAGGATTTAGATTCTAATTTAAATCCTAAATATATTTTTGAAAATTTTGTTACGGGCAGCTCCAACAGATTTGCCCATGCTGCAGCTTTAGCTGTGGCCGAAAATCCTGGTCGTGTTTATAATCCCCTATTTTTGTACGGTGGTGTTGGCTTGGGTAAAACCCATCTAATGCATGCCATCGGCAATAAAATTAAAAAAAATAATCCTGGACTTAAAGTTCTTTATATTTCCAGTGAAAAATTTACCAACGAATTAATTAATTCTATTCGAGACGGTAATCCCGAAGCCTTCCGACAAAAATACCGCAATATTGATTGCCTATTAGTAGATGATATTCAATTTTTATCCAAAAAAGAACATACTCAGGAAGAATTTTTCCATACTTTCAATACCTTACACGAAGCCAATAAACATATTATCATCTCTAGTGACCGTCAACCAAAAGAAATCCCTACCTTAGAGGACCGACTCCGTTCTCGTTTTGAATGGGGTTTAATTACGGATGTCCAGGCACCTGATTTAGAAACACGGATTGCTATTTTACGAAAAAAAGCCCTCTTAGAACAAATAGATATTCCCAATGATATTATGCTGCTCATTGCCAGTAGAATAGACAACAATATTCGAGAACTTGAAGGTGCTCTTATTCGTGTTATGGCCTACTCTTCTATTCATAAAGAACCTATTACCATGGAACTTGCTCAAAGTGCTTTAAAAGATATTTTCCCTGAAAATATTAAAAAACCAGTAACCATAGAAAAAATTCAAGAAATGGTTTCGGACTTCTATAAAATTAAACTTGAAGATTTTATGGCTAAAAAACGTACGCGCCAAATTGCTTATCCACGTCAAATTGCCATGTATCTTTGTCGAGAGCTTACCAATGCTTCCTTACCAAGAATTGGGGAAATGTTTGGCGGCCGAGATCATACAACAGTTATACATGCGCATGATAAAATTGCTCAAGAACGTTTGCAAGATTTAAAACTAGATAGTACTTTAAAAGATTTAGTAACTCGTATTCAAAGTTAATAACTTCTTAGTAACTATCTGTGTAATATGTGTATAACTTTCAACTTTAAAATTTCTGTGTATATGTGTATAACTCGATACAACTTATCCACAGTTTATTAAGCGCCTAAAAATAAGCTCTTTTCTCGGTTAGAGTAGTTATCAACATATCAACAGCCCCTACTACGACAACGACTATTATCTTTTATAAATAATAAGTAATATATATATTTAAGAGGTGGATAACATGCATATTATTTGCTCAACTTCAATTCTCAATAAAGCTTTACAAGCCTTACAAAAACCACTTACCAGTAAACAAGTAATACCTATTCTTACAGGTATTTATATAAAAACTTTAGATAACGCCATAGAACTACAAAGTGCCGATTTAGATTTTGCTGTAAAAATTACGATTCCAGCACAAATTCAAACTCCTGGTAAAATTGTTGTTTCTGGTCGCTATCTTACTGATGTTTTAAAAAGAACACCTAGTGATGAAATAGAAATTTTTAAAAATAACCAAGATAACCTAATTTATCTGCAAACACTTTCTTCAGAATATAATTTGCTAAGTATGCCCGTAGAAGATTATCCTCAATTAAGTGAAATAGATAAAAAAGCGGCAGTTTTAACTATTGATGCCCAAATGTTGAAAGATTTAATTACTAAAACAAGTTTTGCTTGTGCAAAAGACGATGCTCGTTCTGTTTTTAAAAGTGTTTTATTAGAAATAAAAGAAAATAATATCTCTTTTGTGGCTACAGATACGCATCGCTTAGCAATTAAAACTACAGTTTTAGAAAAAACTTATCCTGATATTAAAATTTTATTGCCGAATGAATTTTTAATTGAAGTTTCTAAAAACATTCCTACGAATCCTGAAGAAAAAATAAATATTAATTTTTTCTTAGAACATAAAAAAATTGCAGTGCAAATAGATAATTTGTATATGCAAACCTCTATTTTAGAAGGGGAGTTCCCAGATTATACTAGAGTAATTCCGAAAAATTTTACGATTAAAACTACGTTTAAAGTTGATGAATTAGTCGGTGCTGTCGAAAGAGCAGCTTTATTTTCTAAAGATGGTAAATATATTAATTTTCAAATTGAAAAACAAGAAATTATTATTACCGTAGATAACCCTGTACTCGGAAAAGCTAAAGAAGTTATTGGTTGTTTTACACAAGGAGATAGTTTAAATATAACTTTTAACTCGGAATATGTTATTCAAATTTTGAAAAGATTAGAAAAAGAAGAAGCAGAATTATTAATTAATACGGCTTTTGCTCCTTGTAGTATTCGTCAAATAGAAGATGAAAGCTATAATTATGTGTTATCACCCATGCGTGTAAATAATTAAAAATTAAGAAAAGAAGGCCGAAAATATGGAAAAAATAACTATTGAAATAGATACAGAATATATTGAGTTAAATAAACTCTTGAAAATGGTAAATTTAGCTGCTAGTGGTGGGGAAGCAAATACTTTAATTACTCAAGGATTAGTACAATTAGATGGAGAAGAAGTAACAGCAAAAAGAAAGAAAATCTATCCCAATACTACGGTAGTTGTTGAAAATTTATACAGTATTACTGTGTATAAAAATGCAAATAAATAGATTATTTCTTAAGGGGTTTAGAAATTATCTAAATTTAGACGTTGATTTTTCTAGAAAAATTAACGTCTTTTATGGCAAAAATGCTCAAGGAAAAAGTAGTATTTTGGAAGCAATCTATTATTTAAGTTTGTTATCTTCTTATCGGACAAATATTGAAAATGAACTAATAAATCATGGTAGTGAAGAATTTTTAGTTGCTGGACGTTATGAAAATATATATCAAAGCCATACCTGTAAAATCAAAAAAAACAAAACGACGCGAAAACGTCATTGTTACTTAAATGAAAAACTCTTAGGGGCGAAAGAATATATTGGAAATTTTAAAAGTGTACTATTTTCCCCGGAAGATCTAAAGATAATAAAGGGTGAACCAGCAACCAGAAGGCGCTTTATTAATATTCAAATTGCGCAAAATAATAGTTATTATTATAATTTGCTTTTAAAAAATCAAAATATTCTCAAACAGCGTAATAAACTATTAAAAGAAATTAGAGAAGGTCGATTACTAGCCTCACAATTAGTAGTTTGGAATGAACAATATGCTGAAATTAATTTAGAAATTATTAAAATTCGCGCGGAATTTTTTCGGGAGTTTTTACCGTTAGTTTCCCAGATTTATTTACAGCTGACCGGAACACATGAACGCTTAGACTGTCAATATTTAACAAATTGTGTTGAGTTGACAGCCACTAAATTCACAGTAACGGCTCAAGATAAAGCGAGTTTTCTAGAAAAGTTACATGTTAATTTACCGCTGGATTTAAAGAGGGGTAGCACTTCCCTAGGAGCACATAAAGATGATTGTCAATTTTTTTTAAATGAGCATGATGCGCATAAATTTGCCTCACAAGGACAACAACGAACAATTGTTTTATGTTTGAAGTTAGCGGAGATACTCTATATTTACCAAAAAGCCGGGGAATATCCTGTGTTATTACTAGATGATGTTTTAAGTGAATTAGACGAACAAAAAAAGCAAAAATTATTGGCTTTTGTTTGTGAAAAACTGCAATTATTTATTACTGTAACAGAAAAAGAATTATTACCTGATTCCTTATTAACAAATTCTGAAGTTGATTTTTTTCAAATACAAGCAGGTCAAGTTAAGAGGGATGTGTTATGAAAAAGCTAGAGAGTTTTTTAATTCCCTTATTGAAAAAACATATTGGCAGTAAAAAATATAATGAGTTGCGAATTATTCATAATTGGGCTCAAATTGTTGGCGAAGATTTAGCGGGCAAGTGTTTGCCACAGCGGGTGGAAAATGGGATTTTATTTATTTATTCTGAAAGTAGTATGCTAAATAGCCAACTGCTAATGATGCGTCGCGGAATAATTAAAGAGATAAATAATTTTTTGGCACATAATTTTATTAAAGATATTTTTTTTGTTCAGGGGAAAATTGAAAAACCAGTAAATATTGAAAACTCTATAGCAGCGAATATAAGTTTAACTAAAAAAAAACAGGACCAAATAATCATTAATTCTGAAGAAAAAGCACAAATAGAAAATTTATTATCTACAGTGCAGGATTTGGAATTAAAGGAAAAACTAGAAAAACTGTTGCTCGTTGATGTTAAATTTAAGAAACATTTAAAACTCCAAGGCTACTATGGCTGTAAAACTTGTGGGCAACTTATTAATCAAGCTGAATTTTGCCATAATTGTTTACAAATTCAAGAGCAAGAAAAAATTAAAAATCTTTGGGTCGTGTTTCAAGAAGTTCCTTACATAAATTACCAAGAGTGTCAAAAATATATTAAATGTGATACAATATTATTTGACTCTATTAAAGAAAAGTTAAAAAAACAACTGCAAGTTAAGCTGGAAAAACAAGTTAATAACCGGAAAGAATTATTAACGTATGTGATGCTTTGTACAGGAATTGCGCCTGATAAGTTAACAGAGAAAATAATTGCGGATACTTTAATGGAGATTGTGCATGTTAATAAAAAATGAGGAGAGTTTGTTTTGTTTTTACATATAGGCAATGATGTATTGATTAAATACAAAGAGATTATCGGGATTTTTGAGTTACAAGGAAATTTGTCGGAAGTACATAAACAAATTCAAGCGAATAATTTGTTTAATGACCGACAACATATTTATATAAATAAAAAAGATATTAAAAGCTGTGTTTTAACAGATAGAAATGTTTATTTTTCTAACATCTCATCAATAACCTTAAAGCGCAGAGGTCAAACATTATTAAGTGAGGTTTAATACAGTTAATATTTAAGTTGGAGGAAGACAATGTCAAATCAAGATGAGAGTATGGTGCAAAGCAGTTATAATGCTGGGCAGATTCAAGTACTAGAAGGTCTAGAAGCTGTACGCAAGCGTCCCGGCATGTATATTGGGAGTACTTCTAGTAAAGGTCTCCACCATTTAGTGACCGAAGTAGTGGATAACAGTATTGATGAAGCTTTAGCTGGCTATTGTAGCAAAATTAGTGTTAAAATTTGTAAAGATAATAGCATCATAGTTGAAGATGATGGCCGCGGTATTCCCGTTGATATGCATACAGTCGGCAAACCAGCGATTGAAGTAGTTATGACTATTTTACACGCCGGTGGTAAATTTGGTGGGGATGGTTATAAAGTTTCGGGCGGTTTGCATGGTGTTGGTGTTTCGGTAGTAAATGCGTTAAGTGAGTGGTTATATGCTGAAGTAAAGCGTAACGGCAAAACTTATCGAATTGGTTTTGCTTGTGGAATTACAACTAATCCTTTAGAAGTTATTGGTTCATCTGAACAAACAGGTACGAAAATTCATTTTAAACCCGATGTTACAATTTTTGAAGACACCGTTTATTCTTTTGATATTTTAAAGCATCGCATTCGCGAGTTAGCATTTTTAAATAGAGGAATTTATGTAACTTTAATTGATGAGCGCCCTGAAGAAGCTTATCAAGAAATTTTTCATTATGAAGGTGGCTTAAATTCTTTTGTTGAATATTTAAATGAAAATAAAGATAGCTTACATCAACCACCAATTTTTATTAGTGGAAAAAAAGATGACGTAGTAGTAGAGTTATCTATGCAATATAACGATAGCTATAGCGAAAATATCTATTCTTTTGTTAATAATATTAATACTGAAGAGGGTGGAACGCACTTAAGTGGCTTTAAAATAGCCTTAACTCGTTCAATTAATGATTATGCTAAGAAAAATAATATTTTAAAAGATGCGGAAGAAAATCTCTCCGGTGATGATGTGCGTGAGGGCTTAACTGCAGTTTTAAGTATTAAGATTCGTGAACCACAATTTGAAGGTCAAACCAAGACTAAACTAGGTAATAGTGAAGTGCGCGGAATTGTTGATAATCTTGTATCAGAAGGATTGAATGAATTTTTTGAAGAAAATCCTTTAGTAATTAAGAAAATTATCGAAAAAGCGTTAATGGCAGCAAGAGCACGGGCCGCAGCTCGTAAAGCTCGTGAACTTACTAGACGTAAAAGTGTTTTAGATGGTAGTTCTTTGCCTGGTAAATTGGCTGATTGTTCAATTCGGGATTCGGAACAAGCGGAAATCTTTTTAGTCGAAGGGGACTCAGCGGGTGGTTCAGCAAAACAAGGGCGCGATCGTCGTTTTCAAGCAATTTTACCTTTAAGAGGTAAGATTTTAAATGTTGAAAAAGCGCGTTTGGATAAAATTTTAAATAACGAAGAAATTAGAGCCATGATCACAGCTTTTGGTAGTGGGATTGGGGAAGAGTTCGATGTAGCTAAAGCTCGTTATGGTAAAATTATCATCATGACAGATGCTGACGTAGATGGGGCACATATTCGTACCTTGCTATTAACTTTCTTCTATCGGTATATGCAGCCTTTGATTCGTGAAGGCAAAGTGTTTATTGCGCAACCACCTTTATATTTGGTAAAAAAAGGTCGCGAACAATGGTATATTTATAATGATAATGACTTAAATGTTTTGCTAACTAGAATTGGCCGCGATAATATTTATATTCAACGTTACAAAGGTTTGGGCGAAATGAACGCTGAACAACTTTGGGAAACTACTATGAATCCCGAGGAGCGTTTAATTTTAAAAGTAACTATTGATGATGCCATTGCGGCAGATAGTATTTTTTCCGTTTTAATGGGCGACAAAGTAGAACCAAGACGGAAATTTATTGAGGACAATGCCAAATTAGTAAGAAATCTTGATATTTAATTTATAAAAAATTTTAGAAAGGATGTTACGTATGCGTTTTGATGATGAAATAAATTTTGACAATTACGATAAAGAACGTTTGCGGGAGCAAATTCAAAATCCTTTATTTAGAGCCGCCAATAAAAAATTATGTTTGGCTTTTGAGCAATATGAAGCGGAAGAACAGGCAGTAGTAGTAGTAAGGGAATTTTTGCGAGAAAATCAAGGTGCTAGTTTTTTAAAGGTAATTGAATCGACTGGTGTAGAAATAGCAATTTTGGAAAAATTAATTGATAAAGGGCGAGTAGAAATAGATATTAGCCCCAAAGACCAAGCTGTTTTAGAGCGAATTAAGCATGAATTTGCCAATGATATTGAAGCGGTAACATTGGAATTAGTGAAAAAGCAACGTGAAAAACAAGCTCAAAACAGTGAACATAACGGACCGCGTATGTATACAAGTAGATAGGAGGTATAGTTATGAAAATAAAAAAGAACTTATCTGATGAAGATATGTTGCGCGGATTTTCAGAAACGCTATCTTTTGAAAATAGCATCCAACCACAAGAAGCAGCGAATAGTAGGCTGAAAAACAATAAAAAAAGCGGAGCTGAAGCCAGTAATGTTTTTTTACCAGCGGAAATTGAAGAAAAATTTTCTAAGTTAATGCTAGAAATGCGGACACAATTACTGAAGGATAAAAAAACTAATGTGGAATGGAAAGTTAAAAAAGAGAATAATCAAATAATAATTTATGTAAAAGAAAAACAATAAATTCAAAATCCTTCCAAGGTTAGTTTGTTGGGAGGATTTTTGACTTGTGATAAAGTAGGTTGAGAAAATGACGGGAAAAGTAAGGCTAGTTGATGTTACCTTGACTTTTAATACTCAAGTTTTTTTTACCAATCTTTTAGTCGCTGGGGGACGTAAACCTAAGAAAAAATTTTTACGGGCTTTAGCTACCGAGAAGCGAATTTTTTGTGCTGATCGTGGTTTAAATATTTGCTATAAAGCCCAGCTAAAACCGCAAATGGTTTTAGGAGATTTAGATAGTGTTTCTACAACCGCGATTGCTTGGGCGGAAAAAAACAAAGTATTAGTTGAAAAACTTAATCCTAACAAAGATGATACAGATTTTAAAATACTATTAGACAGGATTGTTAAAGATAATCCTAATGATTTGCTTTGTACTGGAGTTTTTGCAGGGCGTTTTGATCATTTATGGAGTTTATTTAATTATGTTGTGGCCTACCAAAACAAGTATAAGCGACGGATAATTTTAGTAGATCAAAAAGAAATAATTTTCTTTTTAGATAAAATAGATGAGCAGGTAATTATTGAATACCAAGCTAAGGTGAAAAATATTTCTTTATTACCTTTAGCTAAAACTAGTTATGTGAGTATTACTGGGGTAAAATGGCCTCTACATGAAAAAAAATTAGAAAAACAACAGCCTTTTAGTATTAGTAATGAATTTGAGTTAAATAAAGATGCACATATTTGTTTACAAAGTGGCTGTGTAGCAGTTTATATTCAAAGATAGGCGGTGAAGTGTTTGGATTTAGAGCTAATTATGTTTTTGCTAAGCGCCGGTTTTGTGGCTGCATTTTTTGATTCGGTTGTTGGCGGTGGCGGTTTAATTAGTACACCAGCATTGATGATGACTGGCTTACCAATTAATATTGTTTTAGGTACTAATAAAATGGCTAGTATTATGTGTAGCAGTACCAGTACCCTTACTTTTTTTCGCTCAGGTAAAATCAATTTAGCGGCAATTAAATATCCTTTTATTTTAGCAATTTTAGGTTCAATGCTAGGTGCTTCTTCAATAAAATTAATTCCCGTAGCTTATTTAAAGAATATTATTATTGTTATGTTGGCCTTAGTAGCTATTTATACTTTTTTTCGAAAAGATTGGGGCGAAATATCGACTTATGGAGCCACACGTAAAAATAGTGTAATAGCTCTATTATTTGCACTAGTTTTAGGTTTTTATGATGGTTTTTTTGGTCCAGGAACAGGTTCTTTTCTGATATTTGCCTTTTTACTTATCGGTTTTGATTTTGTAACAGCGGCAGGCAATGCTAAAGCTTTGAATTTTGCTAGTAATCTAGGTGCTTTGGTAACTTTTATTTATATGGATAGTGTGAATTATGCTTATGGTTTAGTTATGGGGGTAGCAATGATTGCTGGGGCTTTAGTGGGAGCTAGATTTGCGATAAACAAAGGAGTTACTTATGTGCGTCCTTTGTTTTTAATGGTTACAATGGCTATGATTGGCAAACAATTATGGGATATCGCGGTAAAGTAAATTTTTAATTAAGAAAATTTTTGTGGGGTGAGATTGTGGATTTTGGCTTAGGAAGAGTTAGACCAATAGAAATAGACAAAGAAATGAAAAATTCTTATATTGATTACGCAATGAGTGTAATTGTAATGCGGGCTTTGCCAGATGTTCGTGATGGCTTTAAACCAGTACATCGACGTATTTTATATGCAATGCATGAAGCTGGTATGGCGGCTAATAAGCCTTATAAGAAATCAGCGAGAATTGTCGGGGAAGTACTAGGTAAGTATCATCCTCATGGTGACCAGTCAGTGTATAGTTCTATTGTACGGATGGCACAGGATTTTTCCACCCGTTACTTATTAGTAGATGGACATGGAAACTTTGGTTCGGTAGATGGTGACTCGGCAGCAGCAATGCGTTACACTGAAGTAAGAATGAGTAAAATTTCAGAATATATGTTGGCAGATATCGAAAAAGATGTCGTGAAATTTACTCCCAACTATGATGAATCTTTACAAGAACCAGAAGTTTTACCAGCACGGATTCCTAATTTACTGGTAAATGGCTCATCTGGTATTGCTGTAGGGATGGCTACTAATATTCCCCCGCATAATCTTAGTGAGGTTGTAGATGGAATAGTAGCTTTAATTGATAATCCTGAGGCCGAGTTACCTGAATTAATGCAACATATTAAAGGTCCAGATTTCCCAACTGGGGCGATGATTTTAGGTAATGAAGGTATTCATGAAGCTTATGCAACTGGTCGTGGTGTTGTAAAAATTAGAGCTAAAGCACAAATTGAACGCATGAGTAATGGTAAGGAACGTATTTTAGTTACGGAAATTCCTTATCAAGTAAACAAAAGTCGTTTAATCGAAGGTATTGCTCATTTGGTAAATGAAAAAATTATCGAAGGTATTACAGATTTACGTGACGAAAGTGATCGGCAAGGCATGCGGATTATTATTGAGTTGAAACGTGATGCTAATGCTAATGTAATTTTAAATCAATTATACAAACACACAAAAATGCAAGATTCTTTTGGGATTATTATGCTGGCGTTGGTAGACGGGAAGCCAGAAGTTTTAAACTTAAAACAGGTCTTAGTACATTATATTAATCATCAACGCGATATTTTGGTAAAACGTAGTACTTATGAATTAAATAAAGCCAAAGATCGGGCGCATATTTTAGAAGGTTTAAGAATTGCTCTAAAAAATATTGATAATGTTATTAAGATTATTCGTTCTTCTTCTGATACCGATGCTGCTAAAACCGGTTTAAGTGAAGCTTTGAGTATTTCTGATAAACAAATTCAAGCAATTTTAGAAATGCGTTTGCAACGCTTGGTTGGTTTAGAACAAGAAAAAATTGATAATGAATACAAACAGATATTAGAGACGATTAATTATTTAGAAAGTCTTTTACATAGTGATGAAAAGATTATGCAAGTGGTGAAAGAAGATTTATTAGAAGTTAAAAAGAAATTTGGTGATGCTCGGAAAACTATCATTACGATTGATAATTCCCAAATTCCCGTAGAAGATTTGATTGCGGTAGAAGATATTGTTATTACGATAACTCACAATGGCTATATTAAGCGTTTGCCAACAGACACTTATAAAAATCAAAAACGTGGTGGGCGCGGTGTTACTGGTATGGGGACCAAGGAAGAAGATTTTGTTGAGCATTTATTTATTACGACCACACATCATAATATTTTGGTATTTACTAATCGGGGTCGGATGTATCAAATAAAAGGTTATGAAATCCCAGAAGCAAGCCGCACGGCTAAAGGTACAGCAATTGTAAATTTATTGCAGTTTGAACCGCAGGAAAAAATTAATACGGTTATTTCTGTAGAAGGTTTTACGGCCGATAAAATGTTGTTTATGGCTACTAACATGGGTACTGTAAAAAAATGTCGACTTACAGATTTTGGCAATACCCGTAAGGGTGGTTTGAACGCGATTAGTTTATTAGAAAATGAAGAACTAATTAGTGTTAAATTGACGGATGGTAATTCTAATATTATTATGGCTACTAAACTTGGACTATCTATTCATTTTTCAGAGCAAGATGTACGGGTTATGGGTAGAACAGCTCGTGGGGTACGTGGACTTGCACTTAAGAAAAATGATTCAGTGGTAGCTATGGATGTAGTCCGTGATGATAGCTATATTTTGACTATTACGGAAGAAGGGTTAGGAAAAAGGACCTTAATATCTGAATATCGGGCTCAAACTAGGGGCGGTAAAGGTATTATTAATATTAAGATTAATGAAAGAACTGGTGTAGTTGCTGGTGTGCGGATAGTTCGCGAAGATGATGAATTGATCGTCATTTCTAGTGAAGGGATAGTTATTCGGACGGATGTTAATGCCATTTCCATTGTGGGTCGCAGTGCTCAAGGCGTTAAAGTTATGCGTCTTGATGATGGCGATAAGGTTGTTGCCTTAGCGACTGTAAATAAAAAAATAATCGAAGAATAAAAAATGAAAACGAGTAACACAGGTATTTTCCTGTAGTTACTCGTTTTTTGCGCCTATAAGCTTAGTTGGTGATATTTAGTTGCTGAAAGAGCTTATAGTGTTAACTATAGTTAGGGATGGAATTTATAGTGTTTATTTACCCCTCTTTACCAAGTGCTAAGTTGATCGAGTTGTCTGTTTTGGAGAAAATAAAAGTCATAAGCTTGCTGTTTTTTAGCTTTGGTAAGCTTGTCATGCACCTGTTGTTGACAGTGTGGGCAAGTATCGTGATTTATAATATAAATAATAGTGCTATGGGCACGGGTTTTACTAATAATCTCTAAATAACCGGAGCAATTGTTGCAATAAAAGGCCGTTTCTTGTTGCTGTTCTTGTAAATTACTGTGATCATAAAAAATATGTTTATCGCGTCGGAAAACACCTTGGGCTTGTGCCAGTAACTCTTGTTGTTTTTGCTTACGATTTTGCCAAATATTTTGGGTGTGTTTGATTAAGTGTTCAAGATGCTTAGTACAAGCTACAGGTTGCGAACGTAAATAGTCTGGTTGCGATGGTTCTTGAACACAACTGAAATCCAAGTTCGCCATGGCTAAAATAATACCAGTATTAATATAGGGTAGAGCTTGAGTTACGGAATAGCCGCCTTCTAGTACCGCAATATCAGCTTGAAGTTTACTGGCTAACTTAGCATAACCTTGAGCGGTAAAGTGCATAGAAGCTAGGGGATCGGTAAAGTGATTGTCTTGTCCAGCAGAGTTGATAATTAAATCTGGAGCAAAATCTTGTAAAATTGGTTGGATTAACTCATCAAATAGCAGATGAATACCAGCGTCACCAGTTTCAGGTAGCAAGGGCAGGTTAATAGTGCTTGCATAAGCGGCTGGACTACCTAACTCATTGTTAAAGCCTGAACCAGGATAAAGCGTGCGTCCATCTTGATGAAAAGAAATAAATAAGGTATTGGGATCATGGTAGTAGATATCTTGAGTGCCATCGCCATGATGCACGTCCGTATCCACAATCGCGACTTTTTTGATACCATAAGTTTGGCGGAGGTATTCAATCATAATTGCCTCAATATTTATTGTGCAAAAACCGCGAATGCCTTGAACTACGCGCATCGCATGATGTCCAGGGGGGCGTACTAAGGCAAAAGCACGTTGAACTTCTTGGCGCAGCACGCTATCGGCGGCCACTAAACAACCGCCAGCTGAAACTAAATGTGCGGGAGTTAACAGTTTATCTAAATTAGGCCCGATATGTACACGCTGAATATCAGCTAAAGTAGCCAGACGCGGTTTATATTCTTGAATATTAGCTAAATCAAAAATTCCTTCTTCTGTCAGTTGATCGCGGGTATATAACAGCCTTTCTTTACGTTCAGGGTGGGTAGGACTAAGCATCCAGTCAAAGGCTGGAAAAAAAATTAAGCCTAAATCTTTTGGACATTTATACATATTACTGCACCTCCAGTAAAGAAAAAGCAATACCTGGTTGAATTTGTAAAGTTAGATTTATTGCAAGCCCTTGTTGGTAATTTTGCAAGATTGGATATTCTTCATGATTTACCACTTTAATATCTGTAGCATCAATCGCTAAATTGTTTTGGGCGGCTAAAGCTAATAAATGCTCTTTAGCTATTTGATAAGCTATTTGGCTGGTGAAATTTGGTTGTGTGGGAAATTTTTGACTAGCTTGCGATAAAGTATAGTAACCACTTAACGTATTGGCTTGTAGGTTGACCATAATGGTCGGTTTTGCTAAAGCCGCGCCGACAGCATTGGTTACGGCAGCAAACTCTGGGATTATATATTCTAAAGCTAGTTCTTGAGCTATTAAAGGAATTAAGCCTGCCGCAGCGCCGCCCACACCAATAAGTGTCGTTGGTTGAAATAACTTAGGTTGCGTAATATCAGCTACGGTATAGACTGGTTGACGATTAAGTTCACTTAGTAGCGCTTGAATTGTTTGCTTAAACTGCTGCAAAGCAATTTGCAAAATTTGTTTCGCCACGCTTAGAGCGGGATATTGGGGAAAATTATTCTGTAAATAAGTTTGCACTAGCAGTTTATCGCCGAGGGAAATTAAATCTAAATAGGCTAAAATATCCGTTAAGGTTAAACTTGTACCTTGA